>JBIIFI010000039.1:0-6880 GCA_044237405.1 Candidatus Nanopelagicales bacterium
CAACATTGTTCATGTTAATTGTTGGAGTCTCGCTAGTTGCAGTTTTGTTGATCGGCACCGCAGTGCATGGTCAAAAGAACTGGATTGACTTCGGTGGTCCGTTTCGAATCCAACCTTCAGAGTTTGCGAAATTGGCCATAGTTATATGGGGAGCCGATATTTTGGATCGGAAATATCATTTGCTAGAGCAGCGCGCTCATTTATTGTTCCCGATTTTGCCGGTCTGCTTTATTGTTCTCGTTCTTGTCGTCCTGCAAGGCGACCTAGGAACCGCAATGGTGATGATGCCAATAATGGCCGCCTTACTTTATTTTGTCGGGGCACCCTTTAAATGGTTTGTAGGTGGAGGAGTTATGGCACTTGGTGCGATCGCAGCTCTTTCAATTGCCGCGCCATATCGCATGGCCCGTTTTACTTCTTGGTGGAATCCTTACGCGGATGCCCAAGGAACTGGCTTCCAAGTGATTCATGGTCAACAAGCTTTGGGTTCAGGTGGCTGGTGGGGAGTAGGACTAGGCGGCTCCCGCGAAAAATGGGGTACGTTGCCAGAAGCTCACACTGACTTTATTTATGCAGTACTAGGTGAAGAATTAGGGATTCTGGGAACCATTTCTGTGTTAGTACTGTTTTCCATCATTGCAATTATGGGATTGCGAATTGCGCGCGGCACGAATGAAGCATTTATTCAAATAGCTGCTCTTGGAATAGTCACTTGGATAGTTACGCAAGCACTCGTAAATATCGGTGCAGTGCTGGGCATTTTGCCAATCACGGGCGTACCGCTCCCGCTGGTAAGTTACGGCGGTTCATCTTTGATCCCAACTTTGTTGGCCATGGGAATATTGATGGCATTTGCAAAGCATGAGGCCTATATGCAGGAACAGCAATAGCGTGAACATAGTTCTCGCAGGTGGCGGTACTGCGGGCCACATTGAGCCGGCTTTAAATTTGGCGGACCAATTGAAGCTAATGGACCCAAGTTTGGAAATAACCGTTCTGGGAACTTCGCGTGGCTTGGAAGTCGATCTGGTACCTGCGCGCGGATACAAACTGGTGCTAATCCCTGCTGTTCCACTGCCTCGAAAGCTAAACACGGACTTAGTTACTTTGCCAACGCGATTGCGCTCAGCGATCAAGCAAACCAGAGACATCTTGGTGGATTTAGATGCCGATGTAGTGGTTGGATTCGGTGGCTATGTCTCGATTCCTGCTTACTTAGCGGCGCGGGGAATGTTCCCGATTGTTGTCCATGAAGCAAACGCGCGCGCCGGCCTTGCAAACAGAGTTGGCGCAAGATTTGCAGATGCAATTGCAGAAACTTTTACTGGAAGTTTGCCTCGAGCCCAACTAATTGGCATTCCACTGAGAAAGTCGATGGAAACTTTGGATCGCAAAGCCTTGCGCAGTAAGGCGCGGCAAACCTTCGGCATCGCACCGGATGCCAAATGCATTTTGGTATTTGGTGGGTCGCAAGGCGCGGTAAAACTAAACAAAGTTACTGGCGAATGTCTAAGTCGCGGGGATTTCGGCGACCTGGTTGTTCTTCACTCAGTTGGAGCCAAGAACGAGTTTCCTGCCACCGCATCAGAACTGTATCGACCGTTGAACTATATAGATCAGATGGACTTGGCATATTCTGCAGCGGACTTTGTAATTTGCAGATCTGGAGCCATGACAGTTGCTGAATTAACGGCTGCAGGATTACCTGCTTGCTATGTGCCACTTCCAATCGGTAACGGAGAGCAGAGCCTAAACGCGGCTCCAGTTGTAGCAAATGGTGGGGCATTAATGATCTCTGACATGGAATTCACAGCAGACTTTGTTCGAGACCACATTTTGCCAATTGTTATGAACGACTCCGAACTCAAAACCATGTCTGATGCCAGCCAAGCTATGGGTAACAAAAACTCAGCTGCAGATCTTGCAGAATTGGTTATGTCAGTTGCGCGGAAGGCCAGTAAATGAATTACCTAACAGGTCGAATTCACATTGTTGGCATTGGCGGGGCTGGCATGAGCGGAATTGCTCGCATTCTGCTTGCCAGAGGGATTGAAGTTTCTGGAAGCGATGCCAAAGATTCCCGCAGGCTTCAGGCGCTAAAGCCGCTGGGTGGCAAAGTTTTTATTGGTCATGACCCAAGTAACTTAGAAATTTCTGGCACTAAGCCAACATGCGTGGTCATTTCTTCAGCAATAGGTCAAGACAATACTGAAGTTGTGGCAGCCAAAGAGTTGGGTATCCCAGTTATTAGTCGGGCGATCGCTTTGGCAGAACTATTAGGTGAGACAAAAACTATTTCGGTAGCGGGCACGCACGGAAAAACTACGACCACTTCAATGGCTACCGCAATTTTGCAATACGCCGGCAAAGATCCATCGTTTGTTATTGGATCCGAAATGAATGAATCAGGCAGCAATGCACATCAAGGCACTGGTGATCTGTTTGTTGTAGAAGCTGATGAAAGTGATGGCACCTTCTTGGTAATTCCAACAACCGTTGGGATTGTTACAAATGTTGAACCTGACCACCTCAACTACTGGGGCACCTATGAGGCAGTAGAGCAAGCTTTTGTTGACTTTATTGTGGGCACGAAATCGCGCAATGGCTGTGCAGTAGTTTGTGGCGATGACTCTGGCGCCCAAAGTGTGACATCACGCGCTCGCGCACTTGGCGCCACAATCATTTCCTACGGGCAAGAAGCGCATAACGATGCAGTCCTTACTTTGTTACCTTCAGGTACTGTGGGTTCACAATTCACAATCGAATACCTCGGCCAGACTCATGGCCCCATTAAGTTACAAGTTCCTGGCGCACACAATGCCCTAAATGCCACCGCAGCTTTCATCGCAGCGCTACAACAAGGTTGCAGTTCTGACGAATGCATTGCAGGACTTCAAAGCTTTACCGGAACGCATCGCAGATTTGAATTCCGCGGCGAGATTTCTGGAGTCAGAGTTTTCGATGATTATGCACATCATCCAACGGAAGTAGACGCAGTACTTCGCGCCGCTCGCACTGTTGTTGGCGCGGGTCGAGTTCTTGTAGCGTTCCAAGCCCATCACTATTACCGCACAGCCATGTTTTCCAAAGAGTTTGGCCAGGCTCTTGGCTTGGCAGATTTTGTAGTGGTCCTTGAAGTTTTTGCACCGGGTGAGACTCCAATCCCAGGTGCCTCAGGAAGTACGATGGCAAATAACGTGCCGCTTTCGCCCGACAATGTAGTTTTTGAACCTTCGTGGTCAAAAGTTGCCGGACATTTGGTGAGCAATGCCAAACCTGGTGACATCATCATGACGCTAGGCGCCGGCGACATTGGGATGATGTGCGCAGAAATTCTAACTTTGCTGGAAGCCAAATAATGTCTCAGACAGTTCGTCCAGCTAAACCAACTAATACACGTAAATCTAAAACTCCTTGGTTGATCTGGCTATTACTTGTGGCAATCGCACTAACTTGGTGGAGTCTGTACCAATCTAAATGGTTCATCGCAGATGAAGTCACGGTAACCGGCAATTCTCGCCTGAAAGTTGAACAGGTAACTGATGCGGCGCAAGTGCCAATTGGAAATTCACTAATGTCTATCGATACTGGAGCAATTACCGAGCGACTAGCGGCGCTACCAGAGATTAAGTTAGTCACGGTCGAGCGAGGTTGGCCGCACGCAATATTGATCAACATAACGGAACGAACCCCAATAGCGGTTGCGGCAACTTCAGCTGGCTACAACTTAATTGACTCAGATGGTGCAAACGCTGGCGTGGTGAAATCCCCACCGCGAGACTTGCTTGTAATTTCAGCCCAACCGGATAGCGCTGCTATGAAAAGCGCAATTCAGGCTCTTGCTGCTATACCTGCCGAATGGAAATTAGCCGGGCTCAAGGCAGTGACGCAAGATAGCGTGATTGCCACACTTGCTAGCGGGGAAGTGATCACTTTGGGCTCTGGAGAACGAGCAGCGGACAAAGTCGAAGTTGCCCAAGCGCTAATTTCAAAAGGTTACAAAGTGATCGATGTCAGCGCGCCGGACGCGCCAACTGTGCTTCCGAAATAGAGCGACACGCGCAAGCTCAATAACGCCAAATATGCTGCTTAACCCGTAACTTGTAGGTGCCCGAGGTTGACATAACTTTAACGCTCTAGAAGAGGTTGAGAGTTAGTCGCTTAGGGATTTTAGGAAAACTTAGTTTGTCGAGGAAGGCAAAAGTTATGGCCGCACCACAGAATTACCTAGCCGTTATCAAAGTTGTTGGAATCGGCGGCGGTGGTGTTAACGCAATCAATCGCATGATTGAGGCTGGCCTTAAGGGCGTGGAGTTCGTCGCAATCAATACTGATGCGCAGGCATTGCTAATGAGTGATGCCGACGTCAAATTAGACATTGGCCGAGACTTAACGCGCGGTCTGGGCGCTGGCGCAGATCCTGAAGTTGGTCGCCAAGCAGCTGAAGACCATCGCGGAGAGATCGAAGAAGTACTACGCGGCGCAGACATGGTGTTCGTAACTGCTGGCGAAGGCGGTGGCACTGGAACTGGTGGCGCTCCGATTGTGGCAAAGATTTCGCGCGACATGGGCGCACTAACAATAGGTGTTGTCACTCGACCATTTAGTTTTGAAGGAAAGCGCCGCTCGGCGCAAGCAGACGAAGGCGTAGATCAACTTCGCAGTGAAGTCGATACCTTGATCGTGATTCCAAACGACAGACTTCTTGAACTTGCTGACAATGGAATTAGCGTTATTGATGCTTTCCGACATGCAGATTCAGTTTTGTTGCAGGGCGTGAGTGGCATAACAGATTTAATTACAACCCCAGGACTTATCAACCTTGACTATGCAGATGTGCGCAGCGTTATGAAAGACGCAGGCAGCGCATTGATGGGTATCGGTTCGGCCCGTGGCGCTGATCGCGCAATAGAAGCAGCGCGACAAGCTATCTCTAGTCCATTACTCGAAGCCAGTATCGAAGGAGCCCGCGGCGTTCTAATGTCTATTGCTGGCGGTAGTGACCTCGGGCTATTTGAAATTAATGAAGCAGCTCGAATGGTACAGAGCGCAGTTCATCCCGATGCCAACATTATTTTTGGTGCGGTGATTGACGACACGCAAGGCGACCAAGTTAAAGTCACGGTAATTGCGGCCGGTTTTGATGGTGGCGCACCTCCGTCAAATCGTTCAACATCGCCGATGTCCAAAAGAGTTCTAGATGAAACCCCATTGGCAGCTGCCGTAGCTGTTGATTTGGCCGCCGACGGTGAAGTTCCATACATCCCGGTGACACCAGAATCCTTTTCCAATGGTGCGTTTGGATCTGCGCAAGTAGCTGACGAGGACGATAACTTCGACAATCTATTTGGCGATACACCAACTGAGGCAGAACCATCTGAAGTTGCCGACGAAGATGAAGGCGATCTCGACGTTCCCGACTTCCTTCGTTAATCATGTCTGCACCGGCGTATGCCCGTGTTTACATCAAAGATATTGAAGTTGTTGCACTAAGTCGCAGCGGTGGCCAAAGTTCAAGGCCGTTCGACTCGCTAAACCTAGCTCCTTATGTTGGCGATGATGCGGTCGCTGTTACGGCCAACCAAACTGCCGTGAAAACTTTGGTTGGTGCTGACGGCATTTCAGTTATGAATGCAGAACACGGCTGCGTCGTAAACGTCGTGACAAAATCTGGGTTAGCTCCTGCCGGTGATGGGTTAGTTTCAACAACGCCAAATTTTGCTTTGTTAGCTCTGGCCGCAGACTGTGTTCCGTTTGCCGTCGCCGACCCAGTTAATCGAGTGATTGCAGTAGGACATGCTGGTTGGCGTGGTGTGTTGGCTAACGTAATGCAATCAGTATTGGATGCCTTTGTAGCGCAAGGTGGCAACTTACAGAGCGCACAAGCAGTAATTGGGCCTTCGATATGCGCGAATTGCTATGAAGTTCCAAATGAGCGCGTTGCGCTATTTCGCGGTACTAGCAGCAGTGCGATAGCAGACGAATTCCATTTAGACCTCAGCACCGGTGTCAAATCGGTTCTTTTGCAAAGCGTTAGCAAAGTTCACCAAATTCCAGGATGCACATTTGAGGACACGCACCTGTTTTCATATCGCCGCGCAAATGGAGCCCCAACAGGTCGTGGCGGTTTAGTCATAGTCATGCCAAGTTCCTAGAGTGGTATCCATGGACCGCAAACTCGAACTGCAAAACAATTTGCAAATTGTGCGCCAGGAAATTTCCCAGGCCTGTCTGACGGCTAATCGAGATGATTCTGATGTAACACTCATCGTCGTAACAAAAACTTGGCCGGCGCAAGATGTCGATTTCCTTGCAGAACTTGGCGTCACGGATGTTGGCGAAAATCGAGATCAAGAGGCAAAGCCTAAGCACACCGAGGTTTCAAATAAAGATTTAACTTGGCACGCAATTGGACAGCTACAAACCAATAAGGCCAAGAGCGTAGCGAGCTGGGCAGATGTAGTCCACAGTGTGGATCGACCAGAGTTAGTTAACGCACTTGAAAAAGCGGTGGTTGGTCGCGCGACCGAGTTGGCCGCTCTAATTCAGGTCGAACTAGACCCAAATCCTAAAGACAATCGAGGCGGTGTCTTGCCTGAGCAAGCACTTGCCCTTGCAAAACATATTGCGGCAACACCCGGACTGCGACTACAAGGGGTAATGGGCGTTGCCCCGCTCGGTGGTGACGACGCATTAGCCTTCACTTTGCTGCAACAGGTTGCTATCCAAATTCAGGATTTTGACTCACAGGCCATTTGGATTTCTGCTGGAATGAGCGCCGACTTCGCCGAGGCACTTAAATATGGCGCGACACACCTAAGAATTGGGTCCTCGATCCTCGGAAAACGTTAGTTTCAAGGGTAAGTTCGTAGGTAATCGA
>JBIIFI010000040.1:0-6815 GCA_044237405.1 Candidatus Nanopelagicales bacterium
CAATTTTTTGGGATTTTCGACATAGACTCAACTCAACTCCAGTGAGAAAGTACGGTTGTGGCTACCAAAGAGCAAGTTGACTCCGCTGAGCTCTTGCGCTCAGTTCTTGCCCAAGTTGCGCCGGGAACTGCATTGCGCGATGGTCTAGAGCGAATTCTTCGAGGCAGCACGGGAGCCCTAATTGTTTTAGGTCAAGACAAAACTATCAATGCAATTAGCAGTGGTGGTTTTGATGTCAATATTAATTTCTCGGCAACTCGATTGCGCGAATTAGCAAAAATGGATGGCGCAGTTATCTGTGACCGCGAGGCTACCCAAATTATTTCCGCAGCAGTGCAATTGCTACCGGATCCGCGGATACCAACAGATGAACAAGGTACGCGCCATCGCACTGCTGATCGTGTGTCTCGCCAATCAAACTTGCCTGTGATTAGCGTCAGCAAATCTATGAACATCATTGCGTTGTATCTTGATGGTCGCCGATATGTATTAGAAGATTCTGCAACGATCCTTTCAAAAGCCAACCAAGCACTTGCAACTTTGGAACGCTACCGAGCTCGACTAGACGAAGTTGCTGGGTCCCTATCAACATTGGAAATCGAGGACCTGGTAACTGCGCGCGATGTTTCAACTGCGGTGCAACGCCATGAAATGGTGCGACGAATTTCAAATGAAATTGCTGCCTACGTAATTGAATTAGGTACTGATGGCCGATTACTTTCGCTGCAACTTGAAGAATTGGTGTCGGGCACTGCCGCAGATTTGGGATTCGTAATTCGCGACTACATGCCAGTAGGTGGGCGAAAAGTCAATAAATCCGAGGGTATTTTGCAAGGAATCAGCGAGCTCGATGCTACCGCGCTCTTGGATGTCTCTAACATCGCAGAGATCATCGGACTTCCGAGTGACACTGAATCTCTCGATAACACAGTTCATCCCCGAGGCTTCCGGTTGTTAGCAAAAGTTCCGAGATTGCCCGAGCAAATTTTTGAAAACTTGATTACGCACTTTGGAAGTTTGCAGCATTTGCTTTCTGCTTCAGCTGAGGAACTGCGCGACGTTGAAGGTGTTGGCGAAACTCGAGCACGAGCAATTCGGGAAAACTTATCAAGAGTTGCCGAAGCTAGCTTGCTTGAACGTTACGTCTAGTTATTCGACGACGAATCGAACGCCATCACTATTTAAACTGGCATTTCTACCATGTGCCCAATATGCGCCAGGTTCTGCCATGTTTCTGACTTTGCAACCTTTAGCCGTTTGTTTTCCAATCCAAACAACTTTTACGCTCCATTCTTGACCTGGAGTAAGTTCAACTAAATTCTTATCGGTGCTGGCATTGCAATGATCTGTCGACCAAATGAGTGCCGGTCCTGAAATCACAGTAACTTCATTTGCGCCGCTACCAACATCACGCTTGCAAGTTTTATCAGAGATATTTTTCACGATCATCTTGATGTGGACACCTTCGCCCACTGCAGTTGTTTCTCGGTCTACCAGAACGCGAATTGAGGTGTCAGCATCTGAACACTCGCCTTCGCCAACCGGCGGCACAGTTGGATCCGCAGTTGGCTGGATTGTTTCTGGAGTTGGTGAGGCAACTTCTAATGACGGAGCTGGGGTTGCCACTGGTTGCGAGGCTACTGGCGTCGATGTCGCTACTGCGGCTGCAGTATCGCCACCACCGGTGAGGCTTCGCACAATTATTACTAAAGTAATTAAGGCCACCACAGCCAGCATTACCCGGCGTCGCCAATACACCTGAGGCTGCTCAGGACCTACTGGATGCACTACACCGGTCACAAGTTCACGGTATTAAGCATTTGGCTAAAAATGCCTTAGGCGCGAGCAAATGGATTTTGCCTAGGGCAAAAAGTAAGGGCTACCGCGCTCGGTAGCCCTTACTTTTTCATCATCTAACTGACAAGGTCTTTAATGGCCGAATCATTTTCCTTACGAGCAACACCAACTAGGATTCCAACAATTAGGGCAATGAATGGAATGGCCATAATGATTGTTCCTGTCATGGTTTGTACCCAAGGAGTCGCTGTAGGGTCAACATCCGCTGCATAGGTACCAGTAAGAAGCGCGAAGCGTGACATCAGCAAATACAGGCCGAATGCCAATCCAACTAGACCTAGCAATGGAGCAATTAACCGAGTAAACACTCCTTCACCTTCTGCATGCTTTGAGAAGAAAACAATGACAGCCAAGCTGACCAAAATTTCTACCAAGACGATTGCAATAACCGCTAATCCACTCATCCAGTAGAACAGGTTCAGAATTGGATCTAAGCCATTCAATTGGAAGTAAAGGATTACCAAGATTGATAACACAGTTGTGACGATGGAAGCGTTCTGAGGTGCACCACGGTCATTAACTTTTGCCATTGATTCTGGTAGAACTCCACCACGGCCAAGTGCAAACAAGTACCTAGATGATGAGTTCTGGAATGCGACAGTAGCCGCGAACAAGCTAGTGAGAATTAACCAACCTATTAGGGTTCCTAGCCAAGTTCCTACTGACTGGTTTGCAACTGTAATAAGTACGTTAGCTGGATTCACAAGTGGAACTCCGTCAACGGATGACCACTCAACAGTTTTGTTAACAGCTTCGGATGCGCCCATCGCAGTTACCATGCCAAAGGAAACAATTGCGAAAATACCGGTGATGATGCCAACTGCTAGATAAGTAGCGCGCGGCACTGATCGCTTAGGATCCCTAGTTTCTTCACCATAGATTGCAGTTGCTTCGAACCCGATAAAGGATGCGAATGCAAATGCAAATGCAATACCGGCGGTACCTAGAAGTCCGCCAGCAAAGATACTGCTAGGTGAAAATGATGCAGCTAGATTCCAACCCTCTGGCCCGCCATCTACGAGCGCAGCGATGCCAGCAACTAACATTGAAAGAATTTCCGCAATCATTAATACGCCGAGAACTTTCGCGCCCACATCAACCCGAAGAATTGATAATGCGGTTGCTATTGCTACAGCAATAAGTGACCAGACGTACCAAGGAAGGTCAATTCCAAATTGCGCTGCCATTTGGCCGGCGGCAACAGCACCGAAGAATCCATATACTGCCCATTGCACGGTCAAGTACGCAACCATCGAAACAAAAGCAGATCCGACGCCAGCATTCTTACCCAACCCGCGACCTACGTATGCATAAAAAGCACCAGCATTAGTAACGCGATGCGTCATCGCGGCATACCCGACGCTGAATAGCACGAGCACTAGACCGACAAGCAAATAAGCACCAGGTGCTCCGGCCCCACTACCAGCGACGATGGCGACAGGAACTGCACCAGTCATGCCAGCCAATGGAGCTGCTGCTGCAATTACAAAGAAAACGATTCCAAAAATTCCAATCGTTCCTTTTTGAAGGCCTTTCCCATCCGCGGCGGCCTTAGTTTCATTACTTGACACAGGTTCCTCCCAGAGTCCTTGCTGTCGTTGACATCCGATGCGAGATCGAACGGATACGAACGATATTGGCAGATTTGGTGTATCCGTGGGGGAAATTCGAGAAATTTCTAAAAATCATCGATGGAATCTAGGCAAATTCAGCGTGTCGCTGACAAACCAAGTCCAAAATGCTCATTCGTGCCCTAACGAATCACTATTTGGGTAATTGGTGCCTTCCCCCAAGTGTTTAGCTGCAGCAATTAACCTTTGGGAAGCCTCCACTTGGCAGATAGTTGGTGGTACTTTCGTAGGCATGTGGACGGCAGTCATCCGAATCGAATTAGCAACGTTTGCGTCACAAGTTTCTGAGAGGGAACTCTCAAGGTTCGGGAAAGTGGAGTTAAGAACATGAAAGCACTCTTGATTAGTCATGAGGAAGCCGGCAGACCTGGAGTCATTGGGGACATACTCAAATCACGTGGCATCGAAACTGAGCGACACGTGATTCTCGGGGATAATGACGAACTCAATTTGAATTTTCCTGATCCATCTGGGTTTGATTTCATAATTTCATTTGGATCTTTCTACAGTGCGTATGATCCTGAGGTCGCCACTTGGGTAGATGCTGAAGAAGACTTGATAAATCATACTTTTGATCAGCAAGTACCATTTCTTGGTGTTTGCTTTGGTGGCCAAGTGCTGGCAAAAGCAGTCGGTGGCAGCGTTGAAAAGTCTGATGAACTTGAACTAGGTGAACTTCATATAAAGGAAACCTCACTCGGTTTACCATTTCCGGAAGGACCTTGGTTTTCTTGGCACAGTGACCGAATGATTCTTCCTGATCACATTGAAGTTTTGGCTGAGACTCCATCTGCCGTGCAAGTCTTCAGACACAAAACCGCCGTTGGACTCCAGTTTCATCCTGAAGCTACAACTGACTTGGTACAAGCCTGGTTAGACATTGGCGGTGCGAACTACTTACCTACTGGCATGACTACTGAAATATTGATGTCTGAGTTGAGGGCAATTTCTGATGAGGCCGCGCAAAACTGCGAAGTCCTTGTCGATTGGTTTATTTCAGAATATGTAGCGGCTGAAAAGTCTTAGTCACTCTCGAGTGCACCAGTTATAAAAAGCCCAATTTTGGATTCTTTCGTGCCCTAACGAATATTTCATACTACGATAGTTGCATGTCTGATCTAAATGGATTCCTGCCTCCACTAACACCAACGGGCAAAAGTAACCTCGTGCCAGAAATGCCCTGGTACTACAGCGGCACGTTGTTAACGGTTGAGTACTTAACTGATCCCGCTAATGTGCGAGCCCTATTGCCAGCCGACATTGACTTAGCTCCAGAAGAACCAGGCGCTGTGGCCTTTATTTGGGCTGATTGGCAATCCTGTAGTGAAGGCGGTGCTGAGTTACTTGATCCGATTCGCTCGCAGTACCTAGAAACTTTTGCAGTGGTTCGCTGTTCATACGAAGGCGTTACTTACAGTCGCTGCGTAGCCATTTGGGTAACTAAGGATTTTGCGCTTGCCCGTGGTTGGTTCCAAGGTTATCCAAAGAAAATTGGCTCTGCTCATGTCACCAGAATTTTTAATCGAGGTAAAGCATCGCCTCGCCTAGAAGCTGGCGCGAAACTAGGCGCAACTTTGTCGGCTTACGACCACAGACTGGCCTCCGCAGTCGTGACGCTGCGAGAACCATCGGAGACTAACGGATTTGTAAATGGTCATGCGATGCTCCACAGCCGATTCATGCCATCCATTACAAAGGATGCTGGCCTGTCCATGGATCAATTGATAACCATGCATGGCATTGATGCCGATTTAGGCCAAGCCTGGAAGGGCGATGCTGAACTTGTCCTGGGTGATTCTCAATGGGATGAACTCGGTTCAATACTTCCAGTTAAGAAAATACTTGGTGGCTACTACCGCGAAGTTGGAGTTACCTTCGCTGGTGGAAAATTAATTGCTGACCGTTCAAATCCGGTCTAGTAATCCCAAATGTATTCATCTAGTTCCCAAGCAGTGATCTCGCGAGTGCTTGGATCTGGAACTTCTGCTTCATAGCGTTCGATTTCATCACGCTTCAAAGTTAAGTGTGTTGAAACCACAATTGGTCCCATTAGCTCTGCAAAGAGTGGATCTGCATCAAGGGCATCCAATGCCGCAGTGAATGTAAGTGGTAGTAACGGATCTGATTCATCCTCGTAGGCCCAACCTTCTGAAGCCTTATTGGGTTTCATCTTCTGCTTTATGCCATCTAAGCCAGCAGCCAAGACTGAAGCAACCATCAAGTAAGGATTCGCTGCGCCATCACCGATTCGAATCTCTAGTCGAGTTCCTTCACCACGCTCCGGTGGAACACGAAGCAAAGTAGCCCGATTGTCATAACCCCAGTTAGCGCGACTAGGCGCCAAAGTATCTGGACCAAGGCGCTTAAACGCATTGATTGTTGGATTAGCAAATGCGGTCAGAGCGTTCGCATGGCTTAGGATTCCAGCGATCATGTGGTTTGCAACTTCAGATAGCTCGTCCCCATTGTGCATTTGGTTCTTGCCCTTGGCATCCACCACTGAGAAGTGCAAGTGGAAGCCACTTCCTTCAGATTCAGCCCAAGGCTTTCCTAGGAACGTTGCGTTGTAGCCGCGACGGACTGCAATATCTTTAATCGCAGTTTTGAATAAGAAAGTTCTATCGGTAGATTCCAACGCCTCGCCATGCCACAAGTTAATTTCATATTGGGCTGGGGCAAACTCATGATTACCTGCAAAGACGCCAATTGCCATCTGGTCTAGCATGCGCAAAATGTGTAAGAACGTGCCATCCGGATCAACAATTGCGCCAGTCGTATAAACCCGACCAGTTCGATGTAGTGCTCGTACCCATACATTGTTTTCTTGCTTGGCTAGGTAGAACTCAAGTTCTGGCCCAATTACCGGAGTCAGCCCAATTTTTTCGTACTCTTTCAATACCCGCTGTAACGCAGTGCGAGGCGCAACTGGATTGTCATCACCATTTGGTTCAAACGCATCGACAATTGCATAAGCAACTCCCGGTTCCCACGGCAGTTTACGAATTGTGCTGGGATCTATCCGGCTAACGAAATCTGATAAGCCATCGGAAATACTGCCATGTCCATCTAGAACTCCACCACGGGTATTGGTAACCCAAACACCTTGGCAAAAAGCCGGGCCATGTGCGGCGGCTTTTTCCATTTGACTAACAACTAAATCTTTAGAACGCGGGATACCCAAAACATCCGCGTAAACTAACCGCAAAATATCAATGTTTTCACTCTGCAGTTGAGCGCGAAGTGCAGAAAGATCGAGAGACATGATTCCTCCGAATATTCGTTAGGGTATGAACGATTTTTTTATTTTAATCGTTTGGGGGGGCTTTT
>JBIIFI010000041.1:0-6706 GCA_044237405.1 Candidatus Nanopelagicales bacterium
CCCGGCAGTTTCAGGATTACTTGATTGGCCTGCAATTCCAACTGTGATCGCGCCGCTAACTCCAACAAACAATGCAATGACTGACCAAGCGGATAGTTTTTCGCGCAAAAATATTGCACCGCCCAGTGCCAAGAAAATAACTTCACTCGACATCAAGATTGCGCCAGTAGTTACCGTGCCGTACTGCCAGCCGATGTTTCCCAATAAATATGCCAAGCCTGGCTGCAGCAATCCAAATGGCAATGCAATTCGCCACGGCACGCGTCGGATTGCGGCGCGAAGTGGGGGAGCCGCAATTGCAACCAGAAAAAACACAAGCAAGCCACACACAAGCTCGATGACAGTTACCGAAACAGGATCAACATGTTCAACCGCAATGTCAGCGATCGGATTACCGACACCCCAGCTGACCATGGCAAGCATCATTGCTATTAGGTATTTGTTGGCATGCATAACTAAGTAAGTATCTCGGAAAAAACCTAAAAGGCTAAAACGGTTAGTTAGCTTCTAAAAAGTCTTTAAGCAATGCATCAAATCTGATGCGCTGCTCTTTACCCGCTATTACGTGAGATGCATCTGGCCAAGTGATACCAATGCAATTTGGAATCAAATCTTCAATAACTTGAGTGTGATTAGCCGTAGTGATCGAATCCTGCAGCGCATGTAATACCAGCGATGGCGTTTTGATGTGAGGCAATCGCTCCCGTGAATCGTGATTGTTGCAAGCGTGAACGTAGCGCTCATGTGCTGCCAGGTTGCCGTTTAAGTCCGCCCAAGTTCCGTTGTCACCTAATAAGCGATCGCGGTTTTCGTTGTAGAAGCCTACTGGGAATGAAAATGATGCAACAAATTTTTGGAATGCATAAAAACCAGATTCTTGATGCATGGTTGTCATGCTGTCTAACTGGTCAACCATGATTGGATCTGCGAATGCCCAAGTTCCAGTCATTACTAATGAGCGGGCTAAGTCCGGGCGAGCGTATGCAAGTTCTTGCCCAATGCAAGCGCCCATTCCAACCATTCCAACGATGTGCACATTTGACCAACCGATGTGATCTAGCAACTTTGCCAAATCATCAGCAAATAGCTGCATTGTTGCTTCTTGCGAATAGTCATCAGTACTATCGCGCATTCCGCGGTAGTCGAAAGTCAGAACTTCGTACGTTTCAAATAAGTAACGCGGCGCATCCTTTTGCTTGCCGTGGCAAAAAGTGCCCCAACCGCCCATAACCACTGCTTTATCTGCGCCAGGAATGCCAGAAATTTCGTAATACATTGAGTGGCCATTTACTTCAAGGGTTGGCATTGGAGCTCCAGAATCTCGGGGTTGAGTACCTCAAATGTATACAAAGTTGGCATTTTTGGCAGAAAAAGCCAGTATCTGCGTTGTGGAATGTTCTCTTTGGACACAAAATGCACATTTATTGGGACAAATGCTGAATTTCGCACTAAGTTTCAGAGAAACGCTTTGTGTGGATTTGTGTCCATACAGTCTCTATCGCGATTTGAAACCGGAAGGAGTTCCCCTGTGGATCTCGGAGTATTTATTCCAATTGGCAACAATGGTTGGCTAATCTCAACCACGTCGCCGCAATACAAGCCATCATTTGAGTTGAACCTTGATTGTGTTCAGCGCGCAGAAAAGTATGGTTTTGAGTTTGCGCTATCAATGATCAAGCTTCGTGGCTTTGGCGGCCAGAGTGAATTCTGGGACTACAACCTAGAGTCATTCACATTGATGGCAGCACTTGCAGCTCGCACTGAAAAGATCAAGCTGTTTGCATCCACTGCAATTCTTACTTTGCCACCAGCAATGGTTGCTCGTATGGCAACAACCGTTGATTCAATCGCGCCAGGTCGTTTCGGCGTCAACATCGTGTCTGGTTGGGCAAAGGGTGAATACGATCAAATGGGTCTGTGGCCAGGAGATGAATACTTCGGCTACCGCTACGAATACTCAGAAGAGTATGTGCGCGTAATGCAGGATCTATGGACCAAGGGATCAAGCGATTTCAAGGGCCAGTTCTTCAAGATGGATGACTGCGTAATGTTGCCAAAGCCTTCGGCAAAGATCCCATTAGTTTGTGCCGGTCAGTCAGAGCGCGGTATGCGTTTCTGTGCTGAGTATGGTGACTACCAGTTCATTCTGGGCACCGGTGTAAATACGCCGACTGCGTTCAAGCCATCAGCCGACCAACTACTTCGCGCTGCCAAGGAAACTGGCCGTGACATCGGCGCTTATGTGCTGTTCATGGTTATCACTGATGAAACAGACGAGAAGGCGATGGCTAAGTGGAAGCATTACAACGCCGGTGCTGACGCTGGTGCTTTGTCATGGATGGCAGGCCAAGCTGCGGCAGACACAACTAATGCAGATGGAACCAGTACTGCTGCAACAATTGCCCTTCCAGAAGGCGCAATCAACTTCAACATGGGAACGCTTGTTGGCTCATACGCCTCAGTCGCTCGCATGCTTGATGAAATTGACACAGTAAATGGAGTTAAGGGTGTCATGTTGACATTCGATGACTTCGTAGCTGGCATGGACATCTTCGGAACAAAGGTTCAGCCTTTGATGAAGACTCGCGCTGGCAAGTAATTCCTCTCGTAACTAAAGGGCGCCTGCAAATGCAGGCGCCCTTTAGTTTGTGCTAACGAGTTATTCTGATTCGTCCTGGCCAAGAATTTCTTCGCGGGCTGCCAATACGTGAGCGCGCATAACACTTGAGGCCCAGACCTCATCGCCGGCTTTCATCGCGTTTACGATTTCGCGATGGTGACGCAGGCTTCGCTCGAGGGCATCTGGTGAGTAAACCTTGTATGTCTGCATCACGATTGGCACATGTATCAAAGTTTCAATTAACAATGCCAGCCTGGTGGAATTTGAAATCTCAATAATCTTGCTGTGAAAAATTCGATTCTTGGCAGCAAGTGCTGGCAGGCGAGTATCTGACGCAAGATCAGTTCGCGCCAACTCTTCCATTTCCGAGCAGACATTTTCCAGGAATTCAATTTCGGCTGCGGATGCTCGTGGAGTTGCTAGTTCACAAGCATGTGATTCCAGGATGGAACGAAGATCAAAAATCTCTCGCAGATCATGAACATCCCACTCGGCAACTCGAGCGCCGCGGTTAGGGGAGACGTCTACTAAGCCTTCGGCAGCTAAGCGGCGAAGGGCTTCTCGAACTGGAGTGCGCGAGATACCAAGGCTGACAGCAAGATCTTCTTCAACTAAACGTTCTGAATTAGATAGTTCTCCATTGAGAATGGCAGTTCGAATTTGCTCGTAAACCGTTGTTGCGATCTTTGCCATTTACTTGCTCCCGAAAGCTAGTATCTATTTGCGCGACCAGGTTGCGAATTGTTCAACTTGGCGCCCAACTGTTTCTAGATTATTGCGCACACCATCGTCATCAGTGGTGCCATCTGCTGAAAATTTGGTAATTGAAGCATTTACGGTGGCGCCCAAAGGAGTCGGCCAAGCCCGAAGTGCATGCGCTACAACCCGAATCTGCAGCAATGTAGTCGCGGTGGCTTGCCAGCCATAAGCAACTGAAATGCAACCAACAGCCATGCCATCTAGATAAACGCGAGGGCCTTCACGCAAGTCCTCGATGTAATCCAGTGCATTCTTGATCATTCCTGACATGCCACCGTGGTACCCAGGCGTACTAATGATCAGGCCATCAGCGGCTGCAACTGCTTCTAGAAAAATCTTGGCATTGTCAGAGCGCTCCGGAGTTTCTGTGTCATAAATCGGAAACATCAAGTCGCGGCCAGTGATGTAGTTAACTTTGGCGCCGGCGCCTTCTGCTCCTTTGCCAGCAATGCGAAGAGCTTGCTCACTTGAAGATCCTGGCCGCGTGCTGCCACCGATTGCAAGAATGTTGATTGTCATAATTAGTTTCCTGACTTTCCAGCAGCTATCCAACCTGCTACCTGAGCAAGTTGGCGACCTTGGACGAAGCAAGCCTTTAAGGCATCTTCATCTGGAACTGAACCCTTGCGCGAAACATGTGAGGCGCCGTAAGGATTTCCAGTTACTTTGCTGACATGCTCATCGCCATAACCAAGCGGCATGATTAATGAACCCCAGTGATAAAAGTGATTATTGATTGCAAGTGTTGTTGATTCCAGGCCGCCGTGCGCAGTTGATGCGGTGGTAAATGCTGTGCCAACTGTGTTCACTAAGGAACCCTTAAACCAAAGTCCGCCGGTGGTATCCAAAAACGACTTTAACTGTGAAGCCGGTCCGCCGAAACGAGTTGGGCTTCCAAGCGCGATGCCATCAGCCCATTCCAAGTCATCCAGAGTTGCAAGTGGCTCACCAGCCATGGAATCAAAATGTGCCTGCCACTTTGGATTACTTGCGATGGCTTCAGCTGGCGCAGTTTCTGCAACTTGGCGCACGCGAACTTCAGCGCCAACACTTGCAGCGCCTTCACCGATGGCATTGGCCATCGCCGCAATGTTGCCGGTGGCTGAGTAATAAACGATTGCGATGTTTGTCATGCTGATTCCTTAGCTGGGAACTGCCCGGCGCGACCTAATAGCGCTGGGGCATTTTTTTCAAGGGCTGTAGATAACCATGATGCCGTATTGACCAAAGCGTCATGATCCAGGCCAGTAACAACGCCTGATCGCTCGAACATGTAGTTCAAATCTTCAGTAGCTATGTTTCCAGTTGCATTTGGCGCAAACGGACAACCACCGAAACCGCCAACGCTGCTATCAAAACCAACCACACCAGCGTCAAGTCCAGCTAGCGCGTTTGCATATCCGTTATTACGGGTGTTGTGAAGATGTAGGCGCATTGGGGAGCTCGGGAAGCGTTCGCGTACTGCAGCAGAAAGCGCGCGTACTTGCCATGGCACACCAACTCCAATGGTGTCAGCCAAACCAACTTCAGCTAAGTGCAGTCCAACCATGCCGTCCAATACTCGCGCAACTTGATCCGTAGAAACTTCACCAGCAAATGGGCAGCCAAAAGCAACCGCAACTGTCATTGATAGCGGGATATTCTCTTCTTGGCACACATCTGAAACTTCTTTAGCCAGCACCAACATCTCGGCAACTGTGACATTTTGGTTAGCCAAGCTCATTTCGTCAGTGCCTGGAATTACGAGATGGACTTCATCAACTTTGCTATCGAGCGCGCGATCTAAGCCTTTACGATTCAAAATCAAGCCAGAATACGAAACGCCATTGTCTCGAGGTAGGCCTGCCATAACCTCTTCAGCATTTGCCATCTGAGGTACGCGAGTTGGGTGCACAAATGCCACAGCTTCAATGCGCTTGGCGCCAGCCACCCCAAGTTGGGTGATCAGATCGATGCGTTGATCAACGCTAAGTGGGATTTTTTCATTCTGAAGACCATCTCTTGGTGAGACTTCGATAATGGAAATATCGTTGCGCGGGGCAGGCATTGTTGCGGTCATATGGCTATTCTCGTACGAGATGGTATACAAGTCCACCTGAATCAGAATCCTTACCTGCTTGATTTATCAGGTTTTTTAGAATTTTTGGGGCATATAGGTTAAATTTTGTATACAAACAGCCAAGCGATCGAAAAGGACTTACCGTGACTGGACCACTGAGTGACCTACGACTTGTAGAACTAGGTCAATTACTTGCCGGACCATACTGCGGCCAGCTCTTGGGAGACTACGGCGCGGAAGTTATCAAAATTGAAGATCCAAAGCGCGGCGACCCACTTCGGGATTGGGGTCAGGAAAAAGCACATGGCAAATCACTTTGGTGGCCAATTGCGGCGCGCAACAAAAAATGTGTGACTGCAGATTTGCGTACCCCTGAGGGTCAACAAATTGTCAAAGAACTTGTAGCCCAATCCGACATGCTTTTAGAAAACTTCCGACCAGGAACTTTGGAACGCTGGGGTCTGGGCTATGACGTCCTATCCAAAATTAATCCAGGATTGATTTTGATTCGGGTAAGTGGCTATGGCCAAACCGGACCTTATGCACCACGGCCAGGCTATGCCTCAGTGGGCGAAGCAATGGGCGGCCTGCGTTATGTAATTGGTGAACCAGATCGCATGCCTGCGCGTGCTGGTATTTCCCTTGGCGATTCACTTGCCGCTACTTTTGCCACGCTTGGCGCATTAGCTGCGCTGCACTCAAAAGATAAGACTGGCAAGGGCCAAGTAATCGATGCTTCGATCTACGAATCCGTAATGGCTTACATGGAATCTCTGATTCCAGAGTGGGCAATCGGTGGTTACCAACGCGAGCGCACTGGATCTGTTTTACCAAAGATCACGCCAAGCAATGTTTATCCAACTAAGTCTGGCGAGATGCTATTGATCGCAGCCAACATGGACACAGTGTTTAAGCGTCTTGCGCACGCAATGGGCAAGCCAGAGCTGGCTGATGATCCTAAGTATGCAACTCACATTGCTCGCGGCGACAATACCGCCGAGCTAGATGCCATGATTGCCGACTGGAGTCGCACCTGGGAAATGAAAGACTTGATTAATCACTTAATCGAAGAAGAAGTTCCGCACGGCTTGGTTTACACCGCAAAAGACATGATCGCAGATCCACACATCCAAGCTCGCGAATCAATTATCAATGTAGATGTTCCAGGTGTTGGTGAATTCCCAATGCAAAACATCTTCCCGTTCTTCTCGGATACCAAGCCATCAATTCGTTGGAGTGGACCAGCCCATGGTGAACATACTGATGAG
>JBIIFI010000042.1:0-6663 GCA_044237405.1 Candidatus Nanopelagicales bacterium
TTTGGCATGTCTGGATAAAAGTAGTTTTTGCGAGCGAATCGACACCACTCTGCAATTTCGCAGTTAAGTGCTAGACCAATACGAATTGCTGACTCAACACCAATTTTGTTTAGTGTTGGCAATGCGCCAGGTAGGCCAAGGCAAACTGGGCAAACATGAGTGTTTGGTGGAGCGCCGAAAACGGTTGAGCAACCACAGAACATTTTGGTGTTTGTGCCAAGTTCAACGTGAACTTCTAGACCCAAGACTGGATCAAACTTGGAAATAGCTTCGTCGTAATTCATAGTTGCTTCAGCCATTACGCACCTGCCAACTCTGGAGCCAGACCCAGGATTGGGCCGCCCCACTTTGCTAGCAATTCACGTTCAATTGCTGCGCCAACGTTATAGAGGCGATCATCAGCCATAGCTGGCGCAATAATCTGCAATCCAACTGGCAGATTGTCTTCTGGGGCAAGACCGATTGGAAGGGACATACCTGGTAAGCCAGCCATGTTAACCGGAATCGTTGCTACGTCATTTAGGTACATCGCTAACGGATCATCTAGTTTCTCGCCAATCTTGAAAGCAGTTGTTGGCGCAGTTGGTGAAATCAACACATCAACCTTGGCAAACGCCGCATCGAAATCTTGCTTGATCAGAGTACGAACCTTTTGGGCCTGACCGTAATAAGCATCGTAGTAACCAGCTGAAAGTGCGTAAGTTCCCAAGATGATTCGGCGAATTACTTCAGATCCGAATCCTGCAGCACGAGTTTCGCTCATTACTTGCTCTACAGATTTCGTGCCATCATCTCCGACGCGATTACCAAAGCGAATACCGTCGAACTTGGCCAAGTTACTTGATGCCTCACTTGGCAGAATCAAATAGTAAGCGGCCAGAGCAGCTGGGAAACTTGGACAAGAAACTTCAATTACTTCGGCGCCCAAGCTTTCGATCAAAGCCACACTCTCTTCAAACCGGGTGCGCACTCCTGCTTGGTAACCTTCGCCACCAAGCTCTTTTACGATGCCAACTTTCATACCCTTGATGTCTGCGCGCCTTGCTGCGGCAATTACATCTGGCACTGGTGCATTGATTGAAGTTGCATCCATTAGATCGTGTCCGGCAATGACGCTGTGAAGCAGTGCAGTATCTAAGACGTTGCGAGCACACGGACCGGCTTGGTCTAGTGAGGATGCAAGCGCGACAATTCCATAACGGCTAACGCCACCATAAGTTGGCTTCACGCCTACCGAACCAGTTACGGCTGCTGGCTGACGAATTGAGCCACCTGTGTCAGTTCCGATTGCAAGGGGGGCTTCAAAAGAAGACACACACGCAGAGGATCCACCGCCGGAACCACCAGGAATTCGTTCTAAATCCCAAGGGTTGTGTGTTGGCCCGAATGCTGAGTGCTCAGTTGATGAACCCATTGCGAATTCATCCATGTTTGTCTTACCAAGAATTACCACACCGGCTTCACGCAACTTTGTAACAACGGTTGCGTCGTATGGTGGAATCCAACCAGCAAGCACTCTTGAGCCACACGTTGTTGGTAGTCCGTTAGTTGCCAAGATGTCCTTGAGTCCAAGTGGTACGCCAGCAAGAACTGAAAGTTTCTCGCCGGCTTTAACCTTGGCATCTACTGCTGCAGCACTTGCTAGTGCACCTTCAGTATCAACGTGCAAGAACGCATGAACTGCGCCATCAACGGCAGCAATTCGATCTAAGTGTGCTTGCGCAACTTCAACTGCCGAAACTTCGCCGGATGAAACTAATCCCGCTAGTTCTGAGGCGTCTTTACGAATGAGGTCAGACATGTCTACTCCTCATCCAAAATACGTGGCACTCTAAAGCGTTCGTCTTCAACAGCTGGTGCGCCGGAAAGGGCTTGCTCGGCAGTTAGGGAAACACCTGGGATGTCTTCACGAAAAACATTGGTCATCGGAACTGGGTGGCTCATAGCTACAACATTTGCGGTATCAAGGCTTGATACTTCAGCCACAGCATTCAAAATTGCGTCCAGCTGCTTGGCGTAATGACCCAATTCATCAGCTGGGATATTGATGCGTGCCAGATTAGCTAAATGTGCTACATCTTCTTGTGAAATTCCGGACATGGCTCAATTCTATTGGCAACTACCGTTGCCTAAATTTCGCGCTAGTTCAAGCCCAAGTGGGCTCGGGCTGCTTCTGGTCCATCTGAGAGCAAGATCTTGAATCCAGCTTCATCCAAAATTGGGCGTCCCAGTTCCAAAGCCTTTGTTTCTTTCGAGCCAGCCCCTGGTCCCACGACCACAAAGTCAGTATTTTTTGATACTGAACCCGATGCTTTACCGCCACGACTAGTTATCTCTTCTGCGGCGCCATCTCGCGTGAAGTCAACCAAGGTACCCGTGACAACAATTGTTAAGCCAGCAAGTGGCATCGGTCCAGAATCAACTTTCGCCTGTTCAAGTACAACGCCAGAAGCTTTCCACTTCGCAATGATGTCCAAGTGCCAAGGTTCAGCAAACCATTGTGCGATCGAATCAGCAATAGTTTGTCCAATTCCTTCAACCCGAGCCAACTGATCCGCTGGTGCATTTGCAATCTCATCAAGGCTGTTGAATTCGCGGGTAAGAGCTTGCGCGGTTGGTGGTCCGATATGACGCATCGAAAGCGCGCAGATGAATCTCCAAAGAGGTTTTGTCTTTGCTAGCTCGAGTTGAGCAAGAAGTAACTTTGCATTCTCAGCTAATTCTCGATTCGCACCTTTAACAAAGAAATCACTGCGCTGCAGATCTTCCGCAGTTAAGGCAAACAGATCGCCTTCATCTGTTATGACTTTTTCCTCTAGAAGTGCGCGGGCTGCTTTTTCGCCAAGGCCTTCGATGTCAAGAACGCTGCGAGAGCCTAAATGTTCCAGTCGACCTCGAAGTTGCGCGGGGCAGCTGCGGGTATTAAGGCACCGCAAGTCTTTATCATCTTCTTTTTCAGTTGCTAACTTGCTGCCACACTCGGGACATTTAGTTGGCATTTGGAATTCTCGTTCAGAGCCATCACGTAGCTCAACAACAGGACCTAAAATCTCTGGAATTACATCGCCCGCTTTACGCAGGAACACCATGTCGCCAAGCAACAAACCTTTGCGCACAACTTCATACCCATTATGCAAAGTTGCAAACGACACGGTTGACCCAGCAACCAGTACTGGTTCAACGGCAGCTCGTGGTGTTATGCGGCCAGTTCGGCCAACTTGAACTCCGATATCAAGCAATCTAGTGCGCACCACGGTTGGTGGATATTTGAAGGCAATCGCCCATCGAGGCGCTCTAGCGGTGAATCCAAGTTCATTTTGTTCGACAAGGCTGTCAACTTTGATAACTACGCCATCAATATCGTGTTCAATATCGTGACGATGTTCCCCGTGATGTTCAATGTATTTCTTAACTTCAGCTGCTGATTTTAGGACTTTAACTCGGTCCGAAGTCGGAAGTCCCCAACTTTTTAGCAATTCATACGCATGTGACTGGGTTGGGATCTCTAAACCTTCGTGTGCACCAATACCGTGCACAATCAAGCCCAAGCGAGATAGCGCACTTGTTGCGCGTTGTAACTCTTCGGTGTGCTTTGCAAGTGAGGCTGCCTGCTTAGAGTCTGCGGCCTTGCCTTCAGCTCGTTTCGTTGCTTCCGATACGGCTTCAACTCGATTGTCGATACGTTGTCGTAACGTTCCGGCAGCCGCATTGCGCGGATTGGCAAAAGCAGTTCTTCCTGTTGCTGTGACTTCAAGATTGATTTGATCAAATTCAGCTAGGGAAAAGTAAACTTCACCACGCACTTCCAAGAGTTCTGGAAACTTGGTCCCTTTGCTTGCGGTTAACTGTTTCGGGATGCAAGATAAATATTCAAGGCTCGCCGTGACGTTTTCGCCAACTGCCCCACTGCCTCGGGTTGCCAAAGTTTCAAGAACGCCATTTCGATAAACCGCATTTATCGCAAGACCATCGATTTTTAGTTCACATAAAAAGTTATGATTTCCAACTTTGGCAAACCAAGCGTCAAGTTCGTCATAGTCAAATACATTGTCCAAACTCCACATGCGAGTCGGGTGTTCATATTCACCAAACTCATCTGATGCCTCGCCACCAACACTCTGAGTGGGTGAATCGCCAGCGACTAATTCTGGGTGTTTAGTTTCAAGTGCCACGAGTTCTTGAAAAAATTTATCGTAATCAGCATCAGAAATTGTTGGTTTGTCATGCTGGTAATAATTTGCCCGTGCCTCGTTAACTAGGTCAACAAGTTCATCGCGTCGCTTGCGGGCAGCAGCTGGAATACTCACTGATCTACCTCCACTAGCGCGCGCGAAACCTCACTTAATGATTCCATTCTCTCGCGAGCCTGTGACAATGGCATGTCTATTAAGTCGCATGGGGGCGACAAAAGTATGTGCTGATTCCAATCTTCGTCGGAATAGCCAATTCGCCCACCAAGTCTGCGCACTCCAGCAAGCGCCTTTGCGGTTGTACTGGGCTCAATACCTAAAACTACAAAGCCGCCAGCATCTATCTGTTCACCCAAGTAATCAGTAGCCTTATCGCCAACTAGGGCAACATCGTATGAAATACCAGTTACGCCAGCTTGGCGAAGTAAATCAAATGGCACTTCATCAGCACAACTATGGACAATCGTATTTCCAGCATGCGCACTACAGATGGTCTTTAAGGTTTCCGCTACCAACACTGGTTCAACTGCTGCGTACGCGGCCCAACCACTTTGAGTTGGTACCGATCCGCGCAGCACATCGCGGAGCAAAGGCTCGTCAAACTGAATAGTGATTTGCGCTAGCGGTAGCCGTCGCGCCACATCAGCAACGTGTCGCTCGACGGTTGTGCCTAATGCTTGCGCCAAATCACGAACTGCGCCTGGGTCACGCAATAGCATTTCGCCTGAGCGGGATTCCACGCTCGCAGCCAGTGTCCAAGGCCCAACGACTTGAATCTTAAAATCGCCCGCAAAGCCTTGGTACACCGATTCAATTTCATCAAGGTCATTGCTCATAAAGGACGCGGCCCGAACCATGTCTTTGCCGCGCGCGCTAGTTAATCGCCAGCCTGTTGGGACTGTTGAAACTGAAAAGTCACTTGCGACTTGACTCATTAGTCCCATAGTGCGACCAATCATCTCGGCGCCAGGACCGCGCTCAGGTAATTCAGCTAAATGCGGGAAGTCAGGACAAACATCACGAATCGTGACAGCTACTTCGTGCACGTCAGTACCTGGCCAGGCTCCGACGCCAGTTACTGCAGCTGGTTGCACTATACGGAGGCCGATCGGCGCGAACGAGAAATAGTCGCACTACCAATTACGCGAGTGCCGTCATACATAACCGCTGCTTGGCCTGCAGCTAAACCGCGCAGGTGTTCATCGAGCTGAATTGTCACAAGCTCGTCACCAATGTGCACTGATGCCGGCAACGCTTCACCGTGCGCACGAATCTGAACATGAATTCTGCTGCCAGAGGCGGGAATTGGACCGGACCACCGAGGTTTAATTGCTTCAATTAAATCAATGTCCAGAAGTACCGGCGGTCCAACCATGACGACATTGTTTTTCACATCAACATCCACTACGTAGCGGCGTTCGCCATCACCTGTTGGATTTCCCAATGCCAAACCGCGACGCTGACCAACGGTAAAGGCGTGTGCGCCAGCATGTGTTCCAACTTTGGTGCCAGTTTCTGCGTCAATTACTTCTCCGGGCACTGATTCAATTTGTCGAGATAACCAACCAGCCGTATCCCCATCAGGGATAAAGCAAATGTCATGACTGTCAGGTTTGGCAGCCACCAAAATCCCACGGCGGTCTGCCTCAGCGCGGACTTCGACTTTAGTGCTATTTCCGAGCGGGAACATCGAATACGAAATCTGCTCTGCGGTAAGTACACCCAGCACATAGGACTGATCCTTTAGTGGATCTACTGCTCGGTGAAGTTCAGCGCCATTTGGTCCTTGAAAAATCTGGGCATAGTGACCAGTGCAAACGGCATCAAAACCAAGTGCCATCGCACGATCTAAAACCGCTTCAAACTTTATGCTCTCGTTGCAACGAAGGCATGGGTTTGGAGTACGACCTGCCGCATATTCAGAAATAAAGTCTTCAATGACTTTTTCCTGAAACTCCGATGATAGGTCCCAAACATAAAACGGAGCCCCAAGCATGTCTGCCGCGCGGAAGGCATCATTGGAATCTTCAATCGTGCAACAGCCTCGAGCGCCAGTTCGATGTGATTGTGGGTTGCGAGAAAGCGCTAAGTGAACTGCAGTGACATCGTGCCCAGCATCAACTGCGCGCGCTGCTGCAACAGCAGAGTCGACGCCACCGGATAGCGCTGCTAATACTCGCATCAGACACGCACCGGCGCGGTAGTTATCTTTGGTACCCCAGCGCGCTTGGCTCGCTCGATGGCACTAGGTAGCGCGTGAATTAAAGCATCTACATCTTCTTTAGTTGAGTTTGGACCCAGAGTGAATCGCAAAGTGCTGCGAGCTGCATCTTCATCTGCGCCCATAGCAAGCAAGACATGTGATGGCTGTGGCACGCCAGCACTGCATGCTGAACCTACCGAGCATTCGACTCCTTGGGCATCAAGCAACATAAGTAGTGAGTCACCTAAGCAACCAGGAAAAACAAAGTGT
>JBIIFI010000043.1:0-6661 GCA_044237405.1 Candidatus Nanopelagicales bacterium
GGCGCCATACTGCCGGCACAAGAACCAAATTTCGCGAGCGCGCTTTTGTCCAATGTGCCTGGCAAGTAATCCAGATCCATAGCCACCGTCAAATGAACCAACAATTGGTCCAGTCTGACCAAAGCGTGCATTATCAGCAGCGATAGTTAAATCACACACGACGTGAAGAACATGGCCACCACCAATTGAGTAACCAGCAACCATCGCAACGACAGGTTTTGGAATTCTACGAATTGCTATTTGTAAATCGAGAACGTTTAGTCGTCCTACTCCAGCTTGAGCAACTGCATCATCACCGATGTAACCATCGTCGCCGCGAATCATTTGATCGCCACCACTACAAAAAGCCCAATCACCTTGGCCAGTCAAGATAACTACGCCAACACTTGGATCATCACGAACTACGTCAAAGGCATGGATTAGCTCTTGCACGGTTTGTGGGCGGAAAGCATTTCGTTTTTCCGGGCGATTGATTGTAATTTTGGCGATTCCTGAATCATCACCTGATGATCGTTCCAAAATTATGTCGGTGTAGTCGCCAGTGCGCACCCAATCGCAGGCAGGAGTTATTGAGGAATGGCTGGGATCCTTCTTGGCTGGGCTGTCATCTGCAACAACTGGTGGCAGTACGTACTTTGAGCGAGTATCCATGGCAAACCTTAAGAAAGTAATGAGTAATAGTTCTTCGCTCTAGGCTAGTCTCGATGACCCAATCTGACACATTCAAGGAAAACCCAATACCCAGGAAATTGACTGCGGTTACGGTTCCTGCTGGCATGGGCGGGGTACTAAAACTAGCCGCTGCGATTGGCCCAGCCCTTGACGGGACCGGTTCGGCCATCGCCCCGATGGCAGTTGAGTCAGAGCACCTAGCTGCCCAGACTCTTAATGCACTCAAGCCAGATGACCCAAGGTTCCCGCTTGAGTCAGATGACATCGCATTAGTCTGCGCAACTTCTGGCTCCACAGGTATGCCACGAGGTGTGCTACTTACTGAATCTGCATTAGCAGCATCTGCCCGAGCATTTGGAAATCGATTTGGCACTAATAATCGCTGGGTGGTTTCAATGCCAGCTCACCGCATTGCTGGAATTATGGTTTTGGTTCGATCTTGGTATCACGCCAGCCCATTTGAAATTGATCCAAGTGTCGGTGGCGCTCGACAATTTGAAGCAGCAGCTTTTGCAGCAACTACCATGCGAGCAATGCGCGAAAGCAATAAAGACGGTCGCGCATTAATGGTTTCACTGGTTCCAACACAGATTGCTAGATTGCTCGAAGCAGGCAGCGTTGGCATCGAAGCCTTGCAGTCATACGACTTAGTTTTAAGTGGCGCTGCCTCTACACCGCAGCCAATGCTAGAACGCCTTCGGGAACTGGGTGTAAAAGTTTCAATCTCGTATGGCATGACAGAGACAAGTGGGGGCTGCGTCTTCGATGGCAGGCCACTTGATGGTGTGAGTATTTCCCTCGGAACTCAAGATGATGTCGAACCTGGTCGCGTCACGATTTCTGGTCCAGTTACCGCAACTGGCTATCGATTGCGACCAGATCTTGACGCGCTAAGTTTTATCTCTGGTCGAGTGCAAACCCACGATGTTGGCAAACTTGATTCAACTGGGTTGTTACATATTCTTGGGCGCCTTGATGATGTGGTCACTGTTGGTGGTGTCAACGTAGCTTTAAGCGCAGTGGAATCCTTAATCCGACATAATCCAGCAATCGAAGATGTTGCCGTTATCGATATCCAAGATGAACTTTGGGGATCAATTCCAATTGCATACGCAGTAACTCGCAATCACTTGACTGACACTTCGAAATTGAATGAAGAAATTCAAAATGCAGTCAGAAATCAAATTGGTCGCGCCGCGGTGCCACGAACCATTCAGTTTGTAAAATCGCTACCCATGCTCGACTCCGGAAAGATTGATCGGATAAGTTTGCGGTTACAAGCAACCACCGACTTAACCCAACGTCGATTCCCACACCCGGGCTCTTCAAGCTAAGGATTTCAATGGCAACGCGTGAAGAATGGAAAGCGGGTGCTCGGCCGAGAACATTTCCTGCTGCGCTAGCTCCAGTTTTTGTTGGGACGGCGATCGCGGAGTTTGAAGGTTCATTTCGCCCATTAATTGCGCTGCTTGCACTGATCGTTGCCTTGGCATTGCAAGTTGGCGTTAACTACGCCAACGATTACAGTGACGGAATTCGCGGAACCGATGATGATCGCGTTGGTCCAGTGCGACTAGTAGGTCAAGGACTTGCTGAACCAAATCAAGTTAAGCAAGCTGCCATCATCGCCTTTACAGTTAGCGCAGTAGCTGGCCTTGGCATGGTCTTACTTAGCCAAATGTGGCTGTTGATTCCAATTGGCATTGCGGCAATTGCTGCTGCTTGGTTTTACACCGGAGGCGCTAAGCCTTATGGCTATTACGGTTATGGTGAGCTTTTTGTTTTCGTATTCTTTGGGTTAGTTGCCGTAGCTGGAACCAGCGCGAGTCAAACAGGGCAAGTCACAATTCTGGCTTTACTAGGTGGCGTTTCTTGTGGAGCATTGTCTACCGCAATATTGGTTTCGAATAACTTGCGCGATTTACCAACCGATAAATTAGCCGGCAAAAAAACTTTGGCGGTGCGATTAGGTGATGCTAAGACTCGAGAGCTTTATCGAGCCTGCATTGTTGTGGGATTCATGATGCCAGTGATTATGAATTTCCTGGATGACGGTCCCGTAAGTGCATACATTGGCTTATTTGCAATCTTGAGTGCGCGGCGGCCGTTACACGCTATTCGTTCTGGTGCAACTGGGCCAGATTTGATTCCAGTATTGGCCGATACCGCGCGACTGCTTCTGCTGTTTGCTGGACTGCTTTCGGTAGCTATCTGGCTATCGCCAAACGGGCTCTAAGTTTTATTCTTCGCCATCTTCTTTACGAGTATTTGCATCGATCTTTGCATTCAAGTTTGAAAAGTATGTCGAAATTCGACCACCCAATTGCAAGCGCTGGCGATTCAAAAGTACAAACGAAGCAAGGCCAGAGCCTAGAAATCCTAAAATAATCAGCATTGGGCCGCGCAAACCAAATAGGTACCCAATTCCAAGCGCTGCGGCAAGTAACCCGATCCTGGCTAGCGTGTATGAAATAAATGGGCTCACAACATAAGTTTAGTAAGGCTCGCCAACTTACGAATTCTGACTTACCCTTGAGGTATGCCTCGGTTTGTGTTGTACGTATTAATCGTCGGACTATCTGTCTATGCGTTGGTCGATTGCCTGCAAACACCAAATCCTAAAGCGCTGCCAAAAATCATCTGGATTCTAATAATTGTGGGTCTGCCAATTCTTGGACCAGCGCTTTGGATTCTGTTTGGCCGTAGCAATGGTCGTGGCTGGGGACGCGATGATGATGACGTATTTGCACCAGACGATGACCCAAGTTTCTTGCGGGACTTATCTCCTAGGCGATAAGCCTAGTTTGATTACAAACCTGAATACGAGTGCAAACCTTGCACATAGATGTTCACAATAAAGTAATTAAAAATGATCGCACCGTAACCAGCTAGGGCGATGTAAGCAGCTTTTCGCCCTCGCCATCCCGCAGTTGCTCGGGCATGTAAATATGCTGCATAAATAACCCAAGTTATAAACGCCCAGGTTTCTTTTGGATCCCAACCCCAATAACGACCCCAGGCAGCTTCGGCCCAAATCGCACCAGCGATAACAGCGAAAGTCCAGATTGGAAACATGAACGCATGGATTCGATAAGCCATTAAATCTAATCGATCCGCAGAAGGAATTCGTTGCGCAAGTGCTGCGCTTCGCCCCGGCTCAAGTCCGGCAGCAACGCGATCTTCCGCCGCTTGGGCCACCAGATACAAACCAGAAAGCGCAGCTCCAACTGTGAAGGCACCCATGCACACGATTGCTGCAGAAACATGGATAGCCAACCAGTAAGAATTTAGAGCTGGAACTAATTGGGCACTATCGGTGTAAAGCACCGTCATTGCTAATCCCAAATCGAGTAGCACTGGAACTGTGATGAACAATCCCAGCCATCGCAAATCTCGGTTAAGGGATAGTAAGCAATACGCAAGGGAAACTGCAAAGCCAGCAGCAAGTGAAAACTCGTACATGTTGCCCATCGGAGGGCGCCCAGCTGATACCCCGCGAAAAGCGATGGCTAGGCCAAGCAAAATAGTTCCCAGCCAAGTTAGTGCCATTCCGATATTTCCGGAGCGACGACCTTCGCCACGGCTGCCATCATCAGAAACTGAAGTTGATACTGCTGGTTTATCAAGAGTTGCTGTTGCGCCCATTCGAACTTGATGTGACGCACTACTTCGCTGCACTGAAGTCTCGAGAGTTTCTAGGCGACGTCCCTTTGCAAGGGAAATACTGAAAGCAACCATGGAAGCTGTAAATGCAGTCATAGCTCCGTAGACCATGGCATTACTTGCCTGTGCCAATGTTTCATTAACGGTCATCAGGTTCCTCCGGTGCAACTACTAACGTGGCAAGTTGTGAAATCTCATCCGCCAAACCTGGTGCTTCAGTTTTAGATAAGCCAGCAACTTCAATCAGATTACCTGCGTCTGGAGTTTGCGTCACCCGCAGCCAAGCTCGACGCCTTGGAATGAGTAGCGAAAGGGATAGTCCAACAATCGATGCGATAGCTGCGCCTAGGGCCCAACTTTTTCCTGGATCTCTTGTTACCGCAAACGAGGCCCACTGGCGATACCCATTAAATTCAACGGTTACGCCCGAGTTTGGCAGAGTCCAGGTTTCTCCAGGAGCTAACTCTTCAATTCCAATTCGAGTCATGTTTTCAGTATCGAGTCGGTACACACTTTGTGGCATTCCAGAATCGAGACCTAAATCACCAACCCAGGCGCTGATGTAAACCTCGGGGTTATCAGCTGCCGGAAACTTTGAAACGGGTCCATTACTAAAATCTTCAGACACGGTGGGCAAGAAAAATCCTTGTAACCCAAGTTGTGGCACAGTATCTGGAACTTTAACTACACCACTTGATGTAAATGCGAAGTCTTGTGGCAAAAAGACGGCTGCATCTTGCCAAACAATTTTTCCATCGCTGTCGCGAATCGTAAATTCAGGCGCATAGCCGTGGCCAACTAGGTAAACCGTTATACCTGCAGTGCGAAGCGGTTTATTAACTTCCACTCGAACGTTACGAGGATCGGAATTGGGATCATCCTTAACTGCTAGTTCTGCATAGAAATCTCGCGGTGCTCCGTTTTGCTGTCCCCCGCGCTGAAAGTCGGAGCCGAAATCAATTAGCGAAAATGAGAACGGGGGCAGTTGATCGGCGCCAAACATTCTTCCCGGTGCGAATGTGTCGAACTGAGTAACGTTGTTGGCAAAACCAGATTCTTCGCGAACAATTACTGTGCCACGAAATCCCATTGCGCCGCCAAACCCAACAGCTACTAAGAGCACTAATAGCGCAAGGTGAAATAACAAATTTCCAGTTTCGCGACTGTATCCCTTTTCGGCAGAGACCCAGTCTTCACCTGAACGCACTCGCCATCCTCGTTTTTTCCAGGCTTTTTCAGTTTCTGAAATAACTTGCACAGCCGGTTGGTTGCTCCGCCACTGCAAGTGAACTGGCAATCGACTTAAGTTACGAGGAGCTGCCGGAGGTAAGCCGCGCAATTCGTTGGCATGTTCAAAGGCGCGAGGTAGCACGCAACCAGTTAACGATATAAAGAGCAACAGATAGATTGCTGCAAACCAAGGTGAGGCAAAAACATCAAACATGTACAGCCGGTCCAAAATCGGTCCGCTTGTTGGGTTATCTTGCAGGAATTCATTTACTCGCAATGGTGAGGTGCCACGCTGTGGAAAAATTGATCCGGGGATACTGGCTAACGCCAACAAAAAAAGCAAGATCAGTGCGATGCGCATGCTGGTTAGTTGCCGCCATAACCAGCGCAAAGTTGCCATTACTTACTCACCGCTTCATTCATCTAAATCGGAACCCCCCATTCAGCTGCCCAAACTCGCAACCCAATGGTTATTTCGTTCCAGTAACCCGTAACAAGAAGTAACCCAATCACAATAAGCATGACTCCTCCGAAATGCATAATTGCCTTGGAGTGGCGACGCAAAATCTTGACAGTTCGAATACTTCGTTCGAAAAACAGCGCAATCAAAATGAATGGCATTCCAAGTCCGATGCAATAGGCAGCACTTAGAATCGCACCTCGCAATGCGCTAGCTTCGCTCAATGCCATACCTTGCACAGCAGCAAGTGTTGGCCCAATACATGGCGTCCAACCGATTGCAAATAGCGCGCCAAGCAGGAAAGCACCAAGTAAGGTTCCCGTTGGCACTCTGTGAATTCTGATATCGCGTTGAATTGCTGGAATCGCACCCAGAAATCCAAGTCCTAAAATCACCACGACGATACCCATGACCATTTGGATAGTTCGCTGGTATTCAAGAAGTAGCTGTCCAATGCCACCAAACAGTGCGCCATAGGAAATAAAAACAACTGAGAATCCTGAAACAAAAATTATCGATCCCCACACCGCGCGAGATCGCGAAACTGAGGTACGTTGCGCAGTTGCTCTAGCACCAGCAACGCCAGTTATGTATGAGAGATAGCCCGGCACCAGAGGAAGTACGCAAGGCGACAGA
>JBIIFI010000044.1:0-6544 GCA_044237405.1 Candidatus Nanopelagicales bacterium
CGATCCGCTTCACGATTGGTTGCTCTAAGTAGCGCTGTGGAATTGCACTCCCTAGGTACTTCAAGGCATAGCAACCAGCTGCTCCCGCTAACACTGCTTCCCAGTTGGTCATGACATCTGCTTTCCGGTTGCCCAGCCCACAATTATGGAAACCAAGGCTGCTGCCAGCACGGGAATGCCAGGTGACACAAATGGAGTTAGCGCTAGGGCAATAAGCGCCCCACCTAACGCCACAGAAAGATCAATCCGAGATTTAATTTGCGGCCAAACCAAGGCAAAGAGCCCAGCAGCTATTGCGGCATCTAATCCGAAAGATTTCGGATCACCAATCGTGGACACACTTAATGCGCCTATGAATGTGGCTAGGTTCCAAAGCAAATACACCGATAAACCTGTGGCCCAGAAAGCCAGTCGAGAAGCGCGCCCGTCGAAGGCTTCTTCATCTTGGGCTAATCCCATCGCAGTTGATTCATCAATAGTTAATTGGACAGCCACTAGCCGACCAGGACCTTTTGTTTTCAGAATCGGATTCATTCGCATCGAATAAGCAGCATTTCGGGTACCCATCAACCATGACGCAACTACTGCAGTTAGGGCTGTACCACCCGAAGCCAATGTGCTAACTAACGTGAATTGACTTGCGCCGGTAAACATCAGCAAAGACAGCGCCATAGTTTGCGGAATTGATAAACCTGTTGTGGTTCCCAGCGCACCGAAGGAAACGCCATACATTGCTACCGCAACTCCGATGCTGGCAGCATTTCGAACGATTTCCTTGCGCGCAGATTGCCAATCAACAGAGTTCGTGTTCATAGTGAATTAAACCTATCGCACTAGTCTTTAGAGCATGAAACTAAATTTTCGGGGTCTGGCGTTTGCGTTTGTAGGAGTTCTGACTTTTTCGTTTACTTTGCCCATGGTTAAGTTAGCGTTGCCAGCATTTTCTCCCTGGACTCTAACTTTTGGGCGCGCCGCCATAGCCGGAGTGCTAGCTTTGGTTTTTTTGAAAGTTGCCAAAGTTCCATTTCCAGAACGAAAGTTGCTTGTCCCGCTATTAGTCACCTCAGGTGGAATTGTTGTGGGTTGGCCAATCCTCACAACTTTGGCACTGCAGGAAACAACAAGTGCTCATGCGGCCGTAATCACTGCAGGCTTACCGTTAGCCACAGCTATCCTTGCGGTTTTCAGACTTCATGAACATGTGCCAAAAGCATTTTGGGCGGCAGCACTTGTTGGCACCCTGACATTGGTTGTGTACGCATTAATGCGAGGTGGTCAAGAGGGTGGAACCTTAAAAACTGATCTTTATTTGATCGGGGCAGTTGTTGCCGCCGCGATTGGTTATGCCGAAGGTGCCATACTTACGAAATTGATGCCCGGCTGGCAAGTAGTTTCCTGGTGTGTAGTTTTATCGCTGCCAGTAACTTTGCCGTACTTTGCAATATCACTTTGGATAGGCAAAGACACGCACACCATAACCGCCATTCCGCTGCTGGCATTTTTGTTCACTGCGTTTGGCTCAATGTATTTTGGATTCTTTGCCTGGTACCGAGGCTTAGCCGAATTAGGAGTTGCTAAAGGCTCTCAGGTGCAGCTAATTCAATCTTTGCTCACCTTGCTTTGGTCGGTTTTGCTACTAGGAGAGAAGGTAACCGGAGCCACGTTAGTAGCTGCCAGCGTTGTCATAGTCTGCGTAGCGATTACCCAAAAGGTGAGAGTTGTTAGTCAGCAGGGTAGAAATTCACCGACCCTCTAACCCAAACCGTGACTGGCATACCTACTTCAGGTGAAATTGGTCCAGAAGTACGCGCGTTAACAGTTCCCGCTGCGGTTTGCACTTCAACTAGTGCATCATGACCAAAGAATTGTCGACCCGTTACTGTGGCTAAACCTTTTGGGTCAGGTTGCAGATAAAGGTTCTCGGGACGAATTGCTACGTGTCCAGTGGTGCCTTCAGGGTGTGCAACATTTGGAATCAAATCCCCAAGCTGAGTCGCGACTTTACCTGAGTGAACCACACCAGGAATTACCACTGCATCACCGAGAAACTTAGCTATATCTACATCAACTGGTTGAGCGTAGATCGATCGTGGACTACCAACTTGTGCCATAGTGCCACTGCGCAAAATGGCAACCTGATCAGCGATTGAAAGCGCCTCTTCTTGGTCATGAGTAACCAGAATTGCGGTCGCGTTTGCAGCCCGCAGAATTGCTCGAACATCTTGTCGAAGTTTTGATCGCAATTGCGCGTCAAGCGCCGCAAATGGTTCATCAAGTAACACGACGTCAGGATTTGGGGCAAGGGCGCGAGCGATAGCGACTCTTTGGCGTTGTCCACCTGACAAAGTTTCAGGTGAAGAATTTCGGTAGTCACCCATTCCAATGAGTTCTAAGAGTTCACTGACCTTGGCTTCTTGTGCAGCAGATTTCAAGTGGGATAGTCCGTAAGAGATATTTTTGGCGACAGAAAGATGTGGGAAGAGCGCTGACTCTTGTGGCACAAATCCAACATTTCGCTTCTCTGGTGGCAGTGACATTGACTCGGAAGAAACTTCTCGACCATTCATGACAATTGACCCAGAATCAACTGCGTCAAAACCAGCTATCAGTCGGAGCAAAGTAGTTTTACCACCACCAGATGTTCCCAGGATTGTCAGGAGTGTTCCATTGGCAACCGAAAACGAGACATCTTGGAGAACTGAAGTTTGCCCAAATGACTTAGATACACCTGAGAGCTTGAGTTTTTCTGACACCTCACCTCACCTCACTAAGATCTAGTTTCGAACTTGATGTTTCTACTTCTAGGTTACTTTGACTTTGCACACTTCTAATCTCACGATTGACCAGCAGTGCGGGAAGCCCAGCAATCAGAATTAGTAACAGCGCATACGGTGCGGCAGCACTAAATGCATTAACCGAAGTTGCTGACCAAAGGCGAGTCGCCAGGGTTTCAATTCCAGTAGGTCGAAGTATCAAGGTCGCAGGTAGCTCTTTGATGACGGTGAGACCAACAAATGCAACTGCGCTGAGAATTCCTGGACCAGCTGCTGGAATCACAACTCTGCGCAGCGTCTTAATTGGATTACTGCCGAGAGTTCTGGCGACTTCTTCAATTCCAATTGGCACTTGAGCAATTGGAACCTTTAGCACGGTAACTGCATTGGGCAGGAAGAGCGCTAGATATGAGAGCAAAACTAAAGCACTTGTTTGGTAGAGAATTGGTACTGATTGATTAACGAGAAAAACAAATGAGAGCGCAACTACCACACCGGGCAGCGCATGAGTGATCAAAATTGTTTGCTCAATGCGCCCAGAGTTCTTGCCTGGATAGCGAACTACAAGAATTGCAATCGCAAGTCCAAAGAATGCAACTAATATTCCACCAGCCACTCCGTAACCGAGAGTGTTTACAAATGCTCGAGAGATTTCGCCAAAGTTTGCTTGGGACTGTCCAATAACAGTCCAATAGAAAATACTCGAAATAGGAATTGCCACTCCAAGTATGAACCAAACTGAAAGTCCGAGTTGGGCAACACGTTTCCACGGGCCGAGTTTGGTTTTAAGTACTCTGAATTGATCGATGGCTGCACTCGCGTGAGAAGTCCTGGTCCGATTCTCGAGATAGATCAAGGCAAGTGTCAATGCAATTAATATCAACGCAAGAGCAGCTGCCGAATTGCGATCAAAGCTTGCTCGGTAGGCGTTATAGATTGCTCGAGTGAACGTATCAAATCTCATCAACGAAACGGCTCCGAAGTCGCTAAGCGTGTAAAGCGCAACAAGTAATCCAGAGCCAAGTGCAGCCGGGCGAATTGCTGGCCAAGTGATTGATTTAGCCACACTAAATTGGCTTCTTCCCAGAGTCCGTGCGACTTCTTCACTCGCACTGTTGTGGCGTCGCAATGCTGCGGTAACTGCCAGAAACACATACGGTGTTGTACTGATACTCAAGACCAACCAAGATCCAAGGAACCCATTAACCGCAGAAGATACCGAAATCCAGGCATAAGCCAATACATATGAAGGCAACGCAAGTGGCAAAATCGCCACCAGCCTAAAGAACTTTTTAAACGAGATGTCTGTTCGGTAAACCAGCCAAGCTTGGGCTGTACCAACTGTCACGGCAGTAAGGCACACTGCGATAGCAAGCGCGAGCGAGTTAACAATGAGCTCGAGCGTTCGCATTCGAATCATATTTTCAATCAGTTCTGCAAAACCAATTTGAGCTGTCCTAATCATCAAGTAGAGCAAGGGAAGTAACGAAACTAAAACGCCAATTGCCACCACTACCAAAATCTGTAGTGGTGGCTTTGGATTTAGGTGTTTTGTCAGATCAAGCCCGCTTCTGTCAATAGTTGAAGAGTTTGATCCAAAGTAGATAGTTCTGATAAGTCAATCTCAGGACCATTTATCTCACTTAACTTTGGTAATGCTGGATCCGGAGCAGTATCTGATGTCATTGAGTATTCAAATGTCTTTTCAAGAAAATACTTCTGAGCGGTCTCTCCCAAAAGCCATTTTGCAAAAACCAGTGCAGCCGGGCTTTCAGATAAGAGAGTAATGCCTGCCACATTAACTAAGTTGCCTGAGTCACCAGATGAAAATGATGCCAGCTTTGAATTCATGTTTGCGGGGCCGACTTCAGCAGATTTCTCAAACCAGTAGTAGTGATTAAGCAATCCAGCTGCAACTTCGCCACTTTCTACCGCATCAAGAATTTGCCCATTCTTTTCGTAGATAACGGCATTGCTTTTTAAATCAGTCAGAAAAGTTAAAGTTCTCGCGTCACCTTCAGTAACTCGCATCCCAGTAACAAAAGATTGAAACGAGGCGTTTGTTGGCGCAATCGCTATGCGCCCTTTCCAGCCTGGATCAGCTAAATCAAAGACGGAAGCCGGCAGATCAGAGACTAGTTCAGGGTTATATGCAAGCACTCGGGCCCGTCCAGAGATTCCCACCCAGGATCCATCGGCTGCTCGGTACTTAGTGGGCACAAGGTCTAAAACATCTTGCGGTAAAGCTACGGTTTCGGTTTGAGAACTAACAGCACCGAGTGCTCCAGCATCCTGAGAGAAGAACGCATCAGCCTTTGAATTTAGACCCTCTTCCAAAATTGTGGCAGCCATTTCCGCTGATTCGCCGTAACGGACATTTATTTCAATTCCTGTTTCAGATGTGAACTCAGCAATCAAAGGAGCGATCAAATCCTCGGCCCGGCCAGAGTACAAAGTAATCGACTCCGCCGACTCGGTGCTTGCGCCAGTTGGCGATGGCTTCGAAGTTGTCTCGCTGGCACATCCGGCGAGCGCCACGACCAATCCAAGGGAGCCTGCAATTAAGAACTTCGGCGAGGTCATTTGACTCCTATTTATTTAGGCTATTTATGCAACTAACTGGTTGCATAAATAGTGGCGTAACTAAAAGGTAGCGAAAATGACTAAGTGGGTCAAATGCGGCAAAGTGGTGGCAAAGACAGAGATATAAATGCCTCCCGATAGCCTTATCCACGTGGCACAAGAGATTTCCTTTAGAAGCGATGTAATTGTCGAGCTAGTTAAACATTCAGCTGGTGATGCCGATGTGCTTTGGGCAGCGCGGGTATCAACAAAAGGTGACCAGTCTGCCACTGATGTCAACGCTGATTCGACCGCCTCTGCTGGCTTAATCAACTACTTGATGCGCGATCGACATGGCAGCCCATTTGAACACTCAGTTTTTACTTTTTTCGTGCAGGCTCCTATTTTTATGTGGCGTGAACATTTCCGCCATCGGATGGCAAGTTACAACGAAGAATCCGGACGCTACAAAGTTCTTGACCCAATTTTTTATGTTCCAGATGCTGATCGCAAGCTGATTCAAATTGGCAAAGCTGGAGCCTACGAATTTGTTGATGGTACCCAAGAGCAATTTGATATCGTTACGCAGGAAACTAAGAAAACCTGCGAAGTTGCTTACGCTTCTTATGAAGCAATGCTAGAAGCCGGGGTTGCCCGCGAAGTAGCTCGCATTGTTTTACCAGTGACAATCTATTCCTCGGCTTACGTCACGATGAATGCTCGCGCATTAATGAATTTCATTAGTTTGCGTCGCAAAGCTGAAGGTTCGCACTTCCCATCATTTCCACAGCGAGAAATCGAGATGGTTGCGGAAAAGTATGAAGAAGAATTTAAGCGCCTTATGCCATTAACCCATGCATCGTTTGTTGCCAATGGGCGAGTAGCACCTTAGTAGATTGGTAATGGACGTGAAAGCAGCATCAGCGTTCGGCACAGTACTTACTGCCATGGTTACGCCATTTAATTCCGATGGCACAAAGTTAGACCTAGACGCAGCAGCACAGCTTGCAAATGATCTCGTCGACTTAGGAAATAACGGATTAGTTGTTAATGGAACTACGGGTGAATCGCCAACAACAGACGAACATGAAAAACTTGAACTACTTAAAGTAGTTATCAACGCTGTAGGGGATAGAGCGCGGGTTGTAGCTGGCGCTGGCTCCAACGACACTGCACATTCAATTCTGCTCGCTAAAGACGCACAAAAT
>JBIIFI010000045.1:0-6530 GCA_044237405.1 Candidatus Nanopelagicales bacterium
ATGCAACTACAGAATCTGAATCAGTCACGGCGGACTTAATTTTCTTCTCAGTAGTTTTCAATGGATCCAATAAATTGATGCAACCCGATGGTGAAGACTTGCTCATTTTTGCAGTTGGATCTTGCAAGTCCTGAATTTTTGCAGTTCCTTTAACTATGAATGCTTCAGGCACGGTGAAGGTATCGCCAAATCTGGTATTGAAACGAATTGCTAGATCGCGAGTTAGCTCTAAGTGCTGTCGCTGATCTTCACCAACTGGAACTGAGTTTGCTTGGTAGAGCAAGATGTCGGCTGCTTGCAAAATTGGATAAGTTAGCAAGCCAACGCTTGTAGTCGATGTGCCACCTTTTGCAGACTTGTCCTTGAATTGCGTCATACGATTTGCTTCGCCCAGACCTGTGATGGATGACATAACCCACATCAGCTGCGCATGTTCTGGCACATGGCTTTGCACAATCAAAGTTGACTTGTTTGGATCAATCCCTAAGGCCAGTAGCTGGGCGTAAGACGAAAGTGTGCGCTGATGTAACTGTGCCGGATCTTGCTCCACGGTTATCGCGTGCATGTCAGCGATGAAATAAACGCATTCGTGAGTTTCTTGCATGGCAACCCAGTTCTGCAATGCGCCCAAATGATTTCCGATGTGGAAACTATCCGATGTGGGTTGGATGCCTGAGAGAACGCGCGGGGTCATTCCCCTATTGTGGCAGAACGGAGCACGCGAATTCGGGACACCCTTCGCCCATCCATTTCTAGAACGGTCAAAGTTCCAGCTTCAATCACAATCTCGTCACCAACCATTGGAATTCGCCCAAGTTGGGATGCCATAAAACCGGCCGCCGTGTCATATGGACCATCGGGCAACTCCATGAGGGTTTCTTCTAAGAAATCATCCAGATTGAGCAAACCGTCGACTACGACATCTTTACCCTGTGGAATCACGCCTTCGGAGGCATCAGTGTCGTACTCATCGCGAATGTCACCAATTAACTCTTCAACTAAATCTTCCATGGTGATGATGCCAGCGGTGCCACCGTATTCATCAACCACAATCGCCATGTGAGCATTAGTGGCGCGCATATCAGTTAATGCTGGAATCACATGTTTAGTACCTGGCAGTCGGGCCACGTCGCGAACTAAGTCACCAACACGAATCGAACGCTCCCGGATTTCGGGATCGAGCAAATCTCGTACGTGCACGAATCCTAAAACGTCATCCTCAGAATCATCTGAAACTGGATACCGCGAGTGCGGTTTGTCAGCGACAATCTTGACGGCCTTGAACACTGGTAAGTCAGCATCAAGGAATGCAACTTCTGTGCGCGGAATCATGATTTCGCGAATCTCACGTTCGCCCGCGTCAAATACATCATCAATTAGCTCGCGCTCGGCATGCGTTAAGTCTTGGTGCATGGCAACCATGCCACGAAGTTCTTCACCTGAGATTTGTTCTTTCCCAGCATTGGGATCGCCACCAAGTATTCGCAGTAGTGCATCTGATGAATGAGATAGCAACCAAATAAAAGGCGCAGTAATGCGCGCAATGAAATCAACCAGGGTTACAAGCAGTAGAGAATATCTCTCGGCATGCTGAATCGCCAATCGTTTTGGAGTAAGTTCGCCAACTACAAGCGATAGGTAAGCAATTAATAAAGTTGCTAACACGAAAGCAATAGTCTCGGCTGCACTTTCGCTTAACCCCCATTCAACTATGTTGGGAGCAAATACCGGAACAATTCGAGACGCGCCATAACCAGCGGATAAGAATCCAGCTAAAGTCACACCAACTTGGACGGCGCCTAAGAAGCGATTTGGATTCAGCATTAACTTCTCGAGTCGACGGCCGCGACGGCCTGAAGCAGCCAGTTTCTTAACTTGACTATCTCGCAAGGTGATTAATGCAGTCTCTGCGGCAGCAAAAATTCCGCCTACGATCGTGAACAGCAAAACGATTGCCATCGTTTGCCAAAAAGTTCCCATAGGAATCAGTCTACAAGTTAAATTTCGCCGTAACTGGGGCGTGATCGCTCCATCGTTGAGCGTATGAATCCGCCCTGCTAACAACAATGTCCTTGCAGTGCGTTGCTAATTTGCTGGTCGCCACGTGATAATCAATTCGCCAACCTGCGTTGTTATCAAATGCTTGACCACGCCAAGACCACCAGGTGTAGGGGCCTTCAACTTCGCCAGCATGCTTTCGCCCTAAGTCAACCACTCCGACTTTGTGGAACCACTGATCAAAATATGCGCGTTCTTCGGGCAAGAATCCAGCATTAGTCATATTGCCTTTCCAATTCTTGATATCAAGTTCGCGATGACCCACATTAAAATCACCACATGCTAGGAATAAGTCACCAGATTTTTCCGCCGCTTGAAAACGCTTAGTCATCGCGGCCAAGAAACGATACTTCTCCTGTTGTACTGGCTTTTCTGCGTCCCCAGAATGTACATAAACTGAGGCAACTGTTAGTGGTCCTTTTTTTGTTTCTACTTCTGCTTGAACCCAGCGACCAGTCTCTGCAAATTCTTTAGGGCCAACACCAGTTTTAATCTTGGCTAATTTCTTAGTGCTGAGAATTGCTACGCCAGCGTGACCAAGCCGAGCACTTGAATCGTGCGCAACATGCAGATCTGACAATCCGGCTGCAGCGAGCACTTCACGCAGTTGATCAGTTGTTGCTCTAACTTCTTGCAGGCAGACAACTTCAGCGATACCAGAATCCAATTGGGATTTAATCCATTCAAAACCACCGCGCTTTAAGGCAGCCCGAACCCCGTTCGCATTTGCTGAAATAACGCCGAGCATAAATTACGCCGACATTGCTTTCTGCAAGTTGTCATTAATCGCAGCTAAGAACTCTTCGGTAGTTAGGTAAGGCTGATCTTTGCTAATCAGCAAAGCTAAGTCCTTAGTCATCTTGCCGCTTTCTACAGTTTCAATACAGACGCGCTCTAGAGTCTCGGCAAACTTTGTAACTTCAGGTGTGCCATCTAACTTGCCGCGATGAGCCAATCCTTGCGTCCAAGCAAAAATCGACGCAATCGGATTAGTTGAAGTTGGTTTACCCTGCTGATGCTGACGGTAGTGACGAGTAACTGTGCCATGCGCAGCTTCTGCTTCAACGGTTTTGCCATCTGGGGTCATAAGCACTGAAGTCATCAGGCCAAGTGAGCCAAAGCCTTGAGCCACAGTGTCTGACTGCACATCACCGTCGTAGTTCTTGCAAGCCCAGACATATCCGCCTTCCCACTTAAGTGCGGAAGCAACCATGTCATCGATCAATCGATGTTCGTAAGTTAGACCCGCAGCATCAAATTCAGCCTTGAATTCCTTTTCAAATACTTCTTGGAAAATGTCTTTGAACTGACCGTCATAGGCCTTCAAGATGGTGTTCTTGGTTGAAAGGTAAACCGGGTAATTGCGTGCTAACCCATAACGAAGTGACGCGCGTGCAAACTCACGGATTGATTCATCTAAGTTATACATTCCCATTGCCACGCCGGATGATGGGAAATCAAAAATGTTCAATTCCATTGGTGCGCCACCGCCGGCAGGGGTAAATGTCATAGTCAAAGAACCAGCGCTAGGAATCTTTACATCAGTTGCCTTGTATTGGTCACCAAAAGCGTGACGACCGACAATGATTGGCTTGGTCCAGCCGGGTACCAATCTTGGGATGTTGCTGATGATGATCGGTTCGCGGAAAATCACGCCACCAAGAATGTTGCGGATAGTTCCGTTAGGTGACTTCCACATTTTCTTTAGACCAAACTCTTCGACCCGAGCCTCATCTGGTGTGATAGTTGCGCATTTAATTCCAACGCCATGTTTTTTAATTGCGTTAGCTGCATCGATAGTTACCTGGTCATCGGTTGCATCTCGGTTTTCCATGCCCAAGTCGTAATAATCAATGTTGACATCCAAGTAAGGCAAAATCAGTTGCTCTTTAATAAACGACCAGATGATTCGAGTCATCTCATCGCCATCTAGATCTACAACAGTTCCTTGTACTTTAATTTTTGACATTTGCTTTTCCTTATTGGATGTCGATTAAAACTTATAGTCCGGCTACGTCAGCTTGTTTTTCGCGAACTGCTTCAGCTGCTGCCTTAAGTTCTGTTAGTTCTGCATCAGTCAAAGGAGTTTCAACAACTTTGCGAATTCCACCTTTACCTAGTTGAGCTTCAACGCCTAGGTAAACGCCATTGATTCCATACTCGCCATCAACCCAAGCACAAACTGGCATTACTGCACCTGAATCTTCAATTACGGCTTTTGCCATTCGAGCTGCTGCTGCAGATGGTGCGTAGTAAGCCGAGCCAGTCTTGAGCAGCGCAACAACTTCAGCGCCACCGTTACGAGTACGAACTACTAATTCTTCAATTTTGTCCGCTGGTAGTAAATCGGAAAGTGGCTTGCCATCTACTGTGCAGCGTGATGGCACTGGAACCATAGTGTCGCCATGTGAGCCAAGAGTTAGCGTCTGCACTGATGCGACAGGAACCTTGAGTTCTTCGGCAACAAAATGTGTGAAGCGCGCAGTATCTAACATTCCGGCTTGACCAAGTACTCGTTCTTTCGGGAAGCCACTCGCAAGTTGAGTCAGCGCCGTCATTTCATCTAGTGGGTTAGAAACCACGATGATTACTGCGTTCGGAGCATGCTTGGCAATGTTTTCCGCAACACCGCGAACGATCTTTGCGTTTGTCTCGATTAGATCCATGCGACTCATACCTGGCTTACGTGGTAGTCCAGCTGTGATCACTACAACATCAGAACCAGCAATTGCTTCGTAGCCGCCACCTTCAACAGTTGTGGTCTGGCCCACGATCTTTGTTTCAAAACCTTCGATAGAGCGAGATTGATTCATATCAAGTGCTAAGCCTTCGGGCTTGCCTTCAAGAATGTCTGTTAAAACAACAGTGTCAACAATGTTGTATTCAGCAATACGCTGCGCGGTTGTTGATCCATAAAAACCCGCACCTACGACGGTGACTTTGCCAGCCATGAAAAATCCTTCGAGTAAAAGTATCTTGACGTCAAGACACTTTAATCCTACTCCCCTATTCGATTCAGACTGCAACCGGTTATAGAGTGCAAACACACTCAGGTGGAGATTGCTCTGCTGATTCTTGGAGGCTGAAATGGTCGATTACCAGGCGTACGACGCCCTTACCTTTGATTGCTACGGGACATTGATTGACTGGGAATCTGGAATTCTTGCAGGTTTACGCGCCGCCCTCGGTGACTCAATTTCAGATGTTAGCGATGAACAGCTCTTGCAGGAATTTTCTCGCCACGAGCACGAAGCCGAAGTTCCTTACAAGGGATATCGCGAAGTGCTCGGCCTAACACTGCGACTACTCGCAGCTGAGCGTGGCATCACCACTAGCGCCGAGCAAGAAGCCCAATTTGGTGGCAGTGTCGTGGATTGGCCAGCATTCCCAGATTCACATGATGCGCTTGCAAAACTTCAAAAAGTTTTTAAGTTAGTTGTGATCACAAATTGCGACGACGATCTTTTCGCAGCTTCTGCAAAACGCCTAGGTATTGAATTTGATGAAGTGATTACGGCGCAACAAGTTGGTTCATACAAGCCAAACATTGCGAACTTTCATTTTGCCCACGAGAAAATTGCTAGGACTCTCGGAATTTCTAAAGATCGAATTTTGCACGTTGCGCAAAGCCTTTTCCATGATCATGGTCCTGCCAAGAGCATCGGTATGACCACAGTTCACATCAGCAGACGAGGCAATGGTGCTGCTCCGGCAGCAACCGCCACACCAGATCAAGTTTTTCCTGACATGGAAACATTTGCTGCTGCTGTTACGGGGTCTTAACTTTCTTTTTTCCGCTTGCAAGTATCACGGCTAACCCAGTCATAAAGATTCCAAGCAAAAGCTGCCAATTCAAATTGGTGGAAGCTGTTGGGAATAGTAAGTCCATCAAAATTGCTCCAGAAAGCTGTCCCACTACGGATGTCAGAGTAAAGAGAAATACTCCTAAAGTTTTTGCCATAAAAGCTGCTGTCAATACAAAAATGACGCCAAATGGGCCACCCAACCAGATGATTGGATTTTCCCAAGGTAACGGTGGCACAGTGAATTCGATGGGGCTGATCTGTTGTTTGATTCCGTAAACCAATATCAAGGCAAGGAAGCCGACAATAAAGTTAACCAACGCAGCAGCGGCAGGTTGCCCAGTGTGGTTTGCAATTTGTCCATTAAGGGCGGGTTGCGTTGAAACAAATGCGCCAGCAGCAAATGCAGCTAATACTGCGCCGAATGCAAATTGGCCTTGAGTGTCTTGCCCAGTTACTGAAACTAAAACTCCGACGATACCTAAAACTGCAGCTGCAATCCGCATACCTGTGACTGGTTGTTTGCCCGCAGGGCCGATTCCAAATTTATCAACCAGAAGCGCAGCTGAAGTCTGACCAGCCACAGCAGCCACCGTAAATATTGCTACCCCGATAACAGCCACTAGTTCACTTTGAGTTGATACAAAAAATGCGCCAGATAATCCACCT
>JBIIFI010000046.1:0-6495 GCA_044237405.1 Candidatus Nanopelagicales bacterium
TTCCAGCGCCAAGCAGAACAGGTGCCTGAAACCAGTAAACCTCATCTACCAGGTCTGCGCTCCACAGCGATTGAGACAAATGTGAGCCGGCTTCAACTAGAACTTGGTGGACGCCGTAATTACTCCAAAGACTTGCAATCACAGTCGTTAAGTCCCCGCTTAGTTGAATGCCGGGTTTAGTGCCAGAGAATATCTGCGCGCTTGTTTGTAACTTGCGATCTCCGACAACGATGCGCAATGGTTGCTCGGCTTCCGAGAGTTTGCGAACCGTCATGAGCGGGTCATCAGCCAGAACAGTTCCAGTACCCGTAACTATCGCGCCGACGCTTGCCCTAATTTCTTGCACGCGCTCGCGAGCCGGTTCGCTGGTGATCCATTGACTGGTGCCATCGGTTGCTGCTACAAAGCCATCAAGTGTTGTGGCAGTTTTCCAAATTACCCAGGGCCGGTTGTTTTGTTGCGCAAAACTCCAAGAGCGATTCAATTCAAGGGCTTGTTCAGCAAGGACACCGTCTGTGACTTTAATTCCAGCAGCAATTAAAGTTTCAAGTCCACCAGACATATTTTTGTTTGGATCGCGCTGGCCAATAACTACTTTGCTAATTCCAGCGGAAATTATTGCTTGCGCACACGGACCAGTTTTACCTTGCGCATTGCATGGTTCCAGCGTGCAGTAAAGCGTTGCACCTTGTGCTTTTGCTCCAGCCTCGTTGATTGCCATAACTTCTGCGTGCGCAGAGCCACTTCCGTTATGCCAACCTTCGCCCACAACAGCGCCGTTAGCGTCAACAACTACTGCGCCAACAGCCGGGTTAACATCTCGCGCTAAGTCAGTGGTCTTTGCTAACTCAAGAGCACGAGACATGAATGAATCATGTGTCATTAGTTGCCGCACCACCACGACGCATCGGTCGCGCCTTGTGCCTTGCTGCGTAAATTAGCAATTGCTTCTACTGGATCCGCAGTGTTGTAAACCGCAGAGCCCGCGACAAAAGTATCAGCGCCAGCGTCAGCGCATTGTTCGATGGTGCTTAGCGCTACCCCGCCGTCAACTTGAATCCAAATATCTAGTCCCAAGTTTTTTACCAGCTCGCGTGCCCGCTTTACTTTATGGAGTTGATCAGCCATAAACGATTGCCCACCAAAACCAGGCTCGACAGTCATGATCAAAATCATGTCGAGTTCTGGAAACAAATCTTCGTAGTGATCCATGGAAGTACCAGGCTTGATAGCCAGGCCCGCGCGGGCGCCGTGATTTCGGATATCGCGAGCTACCTGACGTGGATTGGTTGCAGCCTCCACATGAAAAGTCACACTCTTGGCACCTTGTTCGGCATATCCAGGAGCCCAGCGATCTGGGTCGTGAATCATCAAATGGCAATCAACTGGTGTTGTTACTTCGCGGATTATTGATTCAACTACGACCGGGCCAATAGTTAAGTTCGGGACAAAGTGGTTATCCATTACATCAACGTGCAACCAGTCGGCACCATCAGCTACTCGCTGACACTCAGCAACTAAGTTGCCAAAATCAGCCGAGAGAATGCTTGGCGAAATTCGTAGTCCCACGCCTTAAGCCTAGCCAAACCCCAGGATCTATGAAGTCCTTCGCAAAAGTGCTAAAAACATGCCGTCTGTGTGATGCACATCTGGGCGCAATCTCAGACTTAGTGATCCGGTCGGCAATTGCAGTTGTGGCAAAACTGGCGAGACATCAAGTGCCTCAAAATTTGGGTTTCGCTTTAAGAAACTAGCAACAATCGAATCAGTTTCAGCTAAGTGCGGTGAGCAGGTTGCATACCCAACTACTCCACCAACTCGAATCAACTCGCTAGCTTTCGTCAACAACTCTTGTTGTAAAGCTGTCAGTGGTGGAACATCACTTGGCTGGCGACGCCATCTGGCTTCGGGACGCCGACGCAGGGCGCCTAATCCAGTACACGGCGCATCAACCAAAATCCGGTCGTATTCAAATTCAGAATTAAACTCCCGGGCATCGGTAACTAAAACCTGCGGATCACCTGGCGCATTCCAAAGTGAATTGCTCACTAGGTGTGCGCGAGCAGCAATTGGTTCCAGCGCCGTGAAGTCAGCACCTGCTGCATTTGCTAACCCAGCAAGGATTGCCGCTTTGCCACCTGGGCCAGCGCACATATCCAACCAGTGTGCCTGTGGTCCTTGAATTTCTACATTCGCAAGCGCAAGCGCAACAAGCTGACTACCTTCGTCTTGAACACCGATTCGATTATCGCGAACGGCTTCAATGTCACCCGGTCGAGTGGACCACTTTTCATCTGGGCCAGATGGACGAAGCATGGTTGCAGCCAGTGGTGACCAGGCACCCGGTGAAACATGCGGCATGCTTAAGAGTTCTTCGACAGTTGCTTGCCCAGGTTTTGCAACCAGAGAAACTGGCGCTGGTTCATTACCTGCGGCCAAAATCTCACGAATTGAAGTCAAGTCACACTGGTAGGCATCAGCCAGGCTGCGAATCACCCAGACTGGATATGAAAACTCAAGTGCCAAAACTTCTACCGGTGTCTTACCTTCACTAAGTTCGGCAAGCCACTCTTCCCAATTTTTTGCCGAAACTTTACGAAGTACTGCGTTGACAAACTTTGAAGCGCCCATACCCGCAACTTCACGCGCTAGTGTCACAGTTTCATCTACGGCCGCATGCGATGGAATCCGCATGAACAGTAATTGATAAGTGCCAACGCGCAATACATCTCTAACAGAGCTGTCCATAGAGTCAGTGCGAGATGCGCAGGCATCGATTACTGCATCAAGGCTCCCTTGGCGTCGCAATGCGCCATAAGTAATTTCAGTAGCTAGCCCAGCATCACGAGCTGAAACTCCAAGGTCATCTAGAGCTGCCGGTAAAACTAAATTGCTGTAGGCATCTTTTTCGTGAACCGCTTGCAAGACATTGAAAGCTACTCGCCTGGTGGCGCCAGATTGTTTCACTCAAACACCACAGGTGAATTTTGATTACCAAGCCAGACTTTTGCCGGCGTGATATTTCGACCTGCCTCGTGTACTTCGGACAGAGCTACCGCATGACTGCCAGTACCAACTAGTACTTCGCCATCGCGTAGTTCAACCACGCCAGGTGCCAAGTCACTAACATGCGGCGAAACCGAAACTGGGTTTAGTTTGATTCTGGTTTCGCCAAACATAGTCCAGGCGCCAGGTTCTTTGGTAACTGCTCGAATTCGACGCTCGATTGCCAGGGCTGGCTCATTCCAGCGAACTCGGGCATCTGACACCGTTATCTTTGGCGCATGAGAAATGCCATCGATTGGTTGATGTAGCGGCAAAATTGAGCCGTTTGAAATACCAGATAGCGTTGCCAAGGCAAGTTGCGCACCTTCGATCGAAAGTCGATCTAGTAACTCACTTGCAGTTTCACTTGGCTGTATTGGAGTTGTTAAGTAAGCCAATACGGGTCCAGTGTCTAAACCTTCATCAATTTGAAAAGTTGTAACGCCAGTAAACTCATCGCCACTGAGTAAGGCGTACTGCACTGGCGCTGCCCCGCGCCATTGTGGCAGTAACGAAAAATGAACATTTATCCATCCATGCTTAGGCACAGTTAGTAAGTCGCGTGGCACCATTGCCCCAAAAGCAACGACGATTACGCAGTCAACGTCGGCAAACTTAGCTTTGTGTTCGGATAAGTGCGCAGTTTTTAGCACTGGCACACCACTTACGCCCGCAGCCTCAGCAACTGGACTTGCCATTAAAGTACGTCCTCGGCCCGCAGGGGCATCTGGTCGAGTAACGACAAAAGCTACATCATGCTCGGAAGCTAATAGCGCAGTCAGAGTGGGAACTGCGGCCAGTGGCGTTCCAGCAAATGCGATACGCACGATTAAGAAAAACCATTCATCATGGTGTGCGGACTTACTTTAATAGTTGGGTTAGCGTCACCGAACCATTCAGTCTCGCGAATTGCTTTCATGGCTTCTTTACGGGCTAGTGCATCAAGGCGATCAATAAACAGCACACCATCTAGATGATCAGTTTCGTGCTGGACACATCGCGCCAAAAGTTCCGTACCGATTATCGTTACTGGCTCCCCGTACATGTTCATACCTTTGGCAACTACGCTCATGGATCGCTTAGTGTCGAAAGTTAAACCTGGCAGCGACAAGCAACCTTCCGGGCCATCTTGGATTTCTTCGGAAAGATCGAGAACTGGATTTATCAAATGGCCAATTTCGTCATCGACATCGTAGGTAAACACCCGAAGTGAAACTCCAATTTGTGGCGCAGCTAGACCCACGCCTGGCGCTTCTTGCATTGTCATGGTTAAGTCGGCAACTAGCTGGCGTAGTTCCTTGTCGAAAGTTGTGACTTCAGCAGCAGGGGTTGTCAGAACGGGATCACCGAATAATCGAACGGGCTTAACGGACATGTGACACCTACTTCAATGAACTTTGCTGTGTTCTAAGTTTAGAGGTTTAGCGGGTCAATTCGTACGTTCACCGATCCACCCTTATGTTTTGCGCTTCGGGCTGTAGTCATTGCCTTTAGTTGCGCTGAAAGCTCCAGGCCTAATCGCCGATCACATGAGACCAGGATTCGAACTTGTGAGTTCTTGTCAGGCACTGGTCCTCGGATCAAAAACTGTGCCGGCAAATTTAGTATGGCAACTGCGTCATCAACATCCGCAGGTTCACCAGTAAGTGCTGCGAGCCTAACCGCAGGCGGCAAAGCAACTTGGGTGCGCTCTTCGAGTTCACGCTGGGCAAAACCAGCTGGATCATGACGAATCAAAGCTTGTACTGCCGGATGCGTTGCTTCAGCTACGACTACTACTTCCCCATCAGCCCGAACCAAGGAGACGCATTCATTCCATTTGGCATATGTGTCTTGAGTTGCTGACAATTCATGGCGAGACAACATTGAGTTGCCATCTAGCAGCATGGCTGCAGCATATCCACCATCGGCAATCGGCGCTGCCCCGGCGGTAGCAACCACAATTGCGGGACGAGAATCAACCGTGCGCAGAATGTGATCACTGGAAGATGATCTAACTGGAATTCCTGGAAAAGCGCGACCCAATTCTTCGGCAGTGCGCTCGCTTCCAACTGCAGCTGCTCGCACTGAAGTGCCGTTACATTTTTTGCAATGCCAATTTGATTCAATGTGCCCACACAAATAGCAAACTGGCGCACTTGACCGGGCTGTTTGCTTAAGTGGGCCACTGCACTGGGAACATGAGGCCAATGTGCGACAGGCATCACAAGTAATTCGTGGGGTGTAACCCGTGCGCGAAACTAAAATTAAAACTGGGCCTTTTGCTAGCGCACTCTTTATTGCCTGCATGACAGTTGATGGGATTCGGGAACCGGCGGCAGCAGGATTAACTTTCTCGCCAGATTCATCTAATGCGCTTCGCACTTTTGGTAACTGAGTGCGAAGTTGATCGCGCGACTTTGCTACCTGTACCGCCCAAGGCATTAACGCGCAGGCTTCGACCGACATAGTTGCGCCAATCAACACCAGGGCTGTATTTTGTTGAGCGCTACGTAGCACTGCAACATCACGCGCATGCCAATATGGTGCCTGCGGATCAGCAAGCGTGTCATTCCAGTCATCCCAAACGCAAACTGCTGCCAAGTTGCTTGCTGGCGCAAATACCGCATTGCGAGTACCAATTACGATTTGTGAACTACCTCTGAGTACCGCCAACCAATTTCGATATCTAGCTGAAGGTCCGTCATCAGCAGCCAACACCGCAATTGCAGATTTTGGACATTGCGCATGCGCCAGCTCTTGCATCACCCGATCGATTGCAGCTCGATCAGGAACTGCAATGACGATGCTTTTGCCCGCGCTAGCAATTGCAGTTGCGTACTGTGCCAACAATGTTGCTGGGTTATCCGCGCCAGTAGTAACGATGGCTCGTGGCTGTTCTCCAGCTAAGGTTCGTTTAATTAAGGCTTCGCCACCGGCATAGTCTTGCCAGGCATTAGTAGTTGCTGCGGCTACTTCGCTTGCTGCAGGAAATTGAGTTGCTTCAGCTCCAGCATGTCGATTGGGAACTGCATTACGTAATACATCAGAAAGCGTTCCAGCTTGACGATCTGCTACTGATTTCGCTAATTCCAGAATTTCAGGAGTCAAAACAATTTCAGGTGAAATCACATTGGTGAGTGCCGCCAAGGTACCCGGATGGTCACTTTCCGAAGCTCTAGAAATTAACCAGCCATCTGTGAGCTTGCCCGCGAATCGAATTCGTACCCGAACACCAGGTTGAGCTATTGATTCAAACTTTGCTGGCACGGCATAGTCAAAGATTCGATCTAAGTGTGGCAGCGGGCTATCGATTAGTACTTGGGCCACAGGCAAGTTTGTAGCGATCGGCACTTCTGCCTTAACACGCTTTTTCTTACCTGGAACCAGGCTCAGTTGATCGTCGCTCACCCAGACAGTCTTTCACTTGAGTATGACTTTGACTTGGGTGCATCAGTATTAGATGGCCGC
>JBIIFI010000047.1:0-6487 GCA_044237405.1 Candidatus Nanopelagicales bacterium
GCAGCAACTTTAAGTCTGCTGGTCCGGTTAAATCACGCGAGGTGTTGTTGGGACCGACAAAGTGTCCATCTTGAGAGATGACCATGTTTGCTCTAACCCAGGTTTCCCGCGGAGCCTCGTAGTGACCTGCAATCTCGTGCAACTCAGCAGAGTTCAAGTCAAGGGCCACGACGGATCTCCTGAGCCAATTCACAAACATTGTGGTGGTCGATACAGGACTTGAACCTGTGACCTCTTCCATGTCAAGGAAGCGCGCTAGCCAACTGCGCCAATCGACCGATGTGCTAAATCAGTTATTTAGTTTTCAGGTAGTGCATTGCGAGGTGGAGACGGGATTTGAACCCGTGTACAGGGATTTGCAGTCCCTTGCCTCGCCTCTCGGCCACTCCACCGGGGTAGCCCAATGTGAGCTCTTCCGAGCGGATGACGGGATTCGAACCCGCGACCCTCACCTTGGCAAGGTGATGCTCTACCACTGAGCCACATCCGCATACAGGCTTAGCCTGACCCCGTTACCTTAGCCCAATTAAGGGATGGGTTCAAAGTCAGCCCAGAAGTGTTCGTAAAGTGGACACATGAGCCAAGGCCAAGCGATTGCGATTTTCGGCGACCAAATGGCAACAGAGTTGCTCGAAGTAACTAGTGACATCAAGCGAATTGACCAAGGTGGCTGGTGGGCTGTTACTCAAACTTTTGAGGGAAATTTTGCCGCTTATCGGTTTGCTCATGTTCAACCGCTTGATGACGATAGCTTGCGCGAACTGCAGAATAGTCAGGGACTTGTCCAGGATTCGGGAATTCCGGTGGCTAGTTGGAAATCATCTATGACTGCGGAGCTTTATCGCCATGCAGTCAACACAATTCGTCAAGACATTGCTCGCGGTTGGGTTTATCAAGCAAATCTTTGTCGCATTCTTACAGCACCGTTGAATGCTGATTTAGATGTAATTGGTTTGTGGCGATTGCTGCGAGCAAATAATCCCGCACCGTACTTAAGTGCATTACTCGTGCCGGCAGCTGATGCGGGACTGGAAAGTGATGTGCGCATTGTGAGTGCATCACCTGAGTTATTCCTTTCACGCCACAACCAAACTTTGCGAACCAGTCCGATCAAAGGAACTGCGCCCACGGCGGCTGAACTCTTAGAAAAGGACAATGCCGAAAACATAATGATCGTGGATTTAGTGCGCAATGATCTAGGCCAGGTGTGCGAATCTGGCTCAGTCAAAGTAGTTGACTTATTGCGACTTGAAGTGCATCCAGGCTTAGTTCACCTTGTCTCTGATGTCGAAGGCGAATTACCAGACGGTACTACTTGGCCTGACATCTTCGCAGCGCTTTCGCCACCTGGCTCAGTCAGTGGTGCGCCGAAAAGTAGTGCACTGGAGGTAATCACTCGGCTTGAAACTGCGCCTCGAGATATCTATTGCGGTGGATTCGGCTGGGTAGATAGTGATACCAAGAGTGCGCAACTTGCTGTTGGGATTCGAACTTTTTGGCAGGGCAAAAGCAACGGCGGTTCAGTTCTCAATTTTGGAACGGGCGCTGGAATTACTTGGGGCAGTGATCCGCAAGGCGAGTGGGATGAAACCGAATTGAAGGCAAGCCGACTGTTAGGCATTGCCGCTATGTCAACAAAATCACCCGTAGGCTAAACGGCATGAGCGTTTCACATTTTTGGGTCAACGATCAGATTGTTCCCATTGCTCAAGCAAGCGTTAGCGTTTTGGATCACGGTTTCACGGTTGCTGATGGCGTGTTTGAAACTTTGCTCATCGAACAAGGCGAAGTTTTCGCACTGGATCGTCACCTGAATCGTTTGCAGCACTCCGCAGCAGGCCTGGGAGTTGCTTTACCAGCGCGCGCGACCTTAGAAACTGCGATCGCAAAAGTCTTGGAAGCTAACGAAGTTGTTGCATTCGGACGACTAAGGCTGACAGTGACAAGTGGCGATGGGCCGTTGGGCTCTGAGCGCTCCAATGCCAAGCCCACATTGGTTGTTTCGATTTCGCACCAAAGCATCTGGCCAGATAACACTTCGGCTCTAGTAGTTCCCTGGGCCCGAAATGAAAAATCTCCGCTCGTTGGGTTGAAAACAACTTCCTATGCAGAAAATGTTTTTGCGCTAGATGCAGCGAAACGACATGGTTTTTCAGAGGCACTGTTTTGCGATACAACAGGAAGACTTTGCGAAGGCACAGGGACAAATGTATTTCTCATTTCTGGTGGCATCGTTAGCACACCGTCTGAAGCAAGTGGATTATTGCGGGGGATCACTCGGGATCTAGTAATTGAGTGGGCGCGCGCCGATGAATTTAAAGTGACTGAACGCGACATAGATCCAGCTGAGCTATGGGAAGCTGACGAAGTATTCATAACCTCATCTACTAGAGATGTGCATCCAGTAACGCACCTCGCGCAATTGGATTTAGCGGGTCAGGTAAATAAACAACGAGACATTGCTCCAGGGTTAACAACTAAGAAACTGGGTACTTTATTTAAGTACAACAGGAGTAAAGTCAGAAACCCATGAACAAATCAATAGCACCCGAAGAAATTGCCAGTAAATCCCTAAGGGATCGGCTCTATCGCAATTACATGGGTACGCGTAATTCAGTGCGAACAAATCGAGCGCTGGATGCAACTTGGCGTGGAGTGGTGTTGGTTGTCGGGCTCACGCTCGTAGGTTTGGGTTTATTCTTTCTGCTCTTTCCAGGTCCAGGTTGGGCAGTGATAATAGTTGGCTTGATCGTGTTGGCTACCGAGTATGCCTGGGCTAAACGTGTCTTACACCCAGTTCAGCAGTTCTCTTCGCGGATCGCACAACTTGCGCTAAGTCAGGAGTATCGAGTTAAGCGCAGCAAATTTATTCTGGTTGCCACCATGATTGTTGTGACATTGATGTATGCATACTGGGCAAGATGGGGCGCCACAATGCGTGGCTTCGCTCCGTTGATAGAGCCAATTGAAAACTTGTTTAATCTAGAACTCTAGAGATCGACTCACAGACAGATTTACGGAGTAAAGCGGTCTCTCGCATAGACTAGAAGGCAGCCATCTAATCAAAGGAATTTTCGTGCCTCACGTTCTCATTGGTTCCGAACGCAATTCAGTTGCATTCGAATCCGGAGCCTGTGCGTATGACGTAGTTGGCGATAAAGCTCGGCAGGTCGTCGTTGCGCGAGTCAACGGGGAAGTTGTGGACTTAAGTCACCAACTAAACGACGGTGACTTAGTTGAACCCATTTTGATGTCAGACCCAGAGGGTCTAGCGGTATTGCGACACAGCGTGGCACATATTGTCGCTCAAGCAACACAAAGCATTTTCACTGATGTAAAGCTAGGAATCGGGCCGCCAATTAAGGATGGCTTCTTTTATGACTTTGGAACGACCCGCACTTTCACTCCAGATGATTTGCTGGCAATTGAGAAAAAGTGTGTCGAAATTATTAATTCGGGCCAGAAATTTGCCAGGCGCGTAACTAACCGAGAAGCTGCGCGCGTTGAACTAAGTGACGAGCCTTTCAAGATTCGCCTACTGGGCGCCGATGATGAAGCCACAGTGATGTCCGAAGATGTCATGGAAGTTGGCGGCGGCGAACTTACAATTTACGACAACATAGATCTACGCAGTGGAGAATTACGTTGGTGCGATCTATGTCGAGGTCCACATGTCCCTGATACCCGCTACATAGACGCTCGCGCTATCAAGTTGATGCGCACATCAGCTGCTTACTGGTTGGGCGATCAAAAGAACGAATCAATGCAGCGAGTTTATGGAACTGCTTGGCCGAATAAAGACGGTTTAAAGCAGTACCTAAACATGTTGGAAGAAGCTGAAAAGCGTGACCACCGACGACTTGGTATCGACCTTGATCTATTTTCTTTCCCAGATGAAATCGGCTCTGGGTTAGCCGTATTTCACCCAAAGGGTGGAGTCATTCGCCGCCAGATGGAAGATTACTCACGCATTCGTCATGAGGATGCGGGATACCAGTTTGTTTACACTCCCCACATCACTAAAGGCGCGTTGTTTGAACAATCCGGACACTTGGATTGGTATCGCGAGGGCATGTTCCCAGCTATGCATTTGGATGAAGAGCTGCACGAGGATGGAACTATTAAACGACAAGGCCAGGATTACTATCTCAAGCCGATGAACTGTCCGTTCCATAATTTGATTTTCAAATCTCGCGGCCGTTCGTATCGTGAATTGCCACTTCGCTTATTTGAATTTGGTTCTGTCTATAGATACGAACGTTCTGGCGTGATACACGGACTGACAAGAGTTCGTGGCATGACTCAAGACGACGCACATATTTACTGCACTCCCGAGCAAATGGGTGGGGAACTCCAAAATCTTTTAGGATTTGTACTTGATTTGTTGCGCGACTACGGCCTGGATGATTTTTACCTTGAGCTTTCAACTCGAAATCCCGAAAAATCAATTGGCACAGAAGAAGAGTGGGAGCAAGCCACTAATGCATTAGCTGAAGCGGCTGCTCAATCTGGCTTGGAACTTGTTCCTGATCCTGGTGGCGCAGCTTTTTATGGGCCGAAAATTTCAGTGCAAGCTCGCGACGCAATTGGGCGAACCTGGCAAATGTCGACAATTCAAGTCGATTTCCAATTGCCGCAGCGCTTTGAACTTGAGTACCAAGCATCTGACGGTACCCGCAGTCGCCCGATCATGATTCACCGTGCGCTGTTTGGTTCTATTGAGCGATTCTTTGGAGTACTGCTCGAACATTACGCTGGGGCGTTCCCACCTTGGCTGGCTCCGGTGCAAGTGGTTGGAATTCCAATTGCTAGTGCTCATGTGGATTATCTTGACGACATCGCAACACAACTTCGGTCGAAGGGCGTGCGAGTTGAAGTGGATTCCTCAGACGAGCGAATGCAGAAGAAAATTCGCACCGCGCAAACGCAAAAAGTGCCATTCATGTTGATTGCAGGCGACGAAGACATCGCCGCCGGAGCTGTTTCATTCAGGTACCGAGATGGAACCCAAGAAAACGCAGTACCGGTTGCTGACGCAATCGAAAAGATTCTCAACATCGTGACTTCACGTGCACAAATCTGAGATTAGCTATGACTAACGATCCAAGAGGTCCAGATGCTTGGGATCGGCTTTGGGCGCCACATCGCAAAGAGTACTTAGCTAATGAAGCTGGAACTTATGACGAAACCAGTTGCCCATTTTGTATTGCCCAGGAGGTTTCCCAGGCACAAGGACTAGTGGTTGTCCGACGCGAATTCACTTTCGCAGTGATGAACAAATACCCGTACAACAGTGGTCACTTGCTGATTTGCACTAATCGACACGTTCCCTTGTATGACGAAATGACTGCGCAAGAAACTCACGAGATGGCCGACCTAACAGCGCAAGCAATGCGAACACTGCGCAAAGTGGCCAAAGCGGAAGGTTTTAATATCGGACTCAATCAAGGCAGCGTGGCAGGTGCAGGGGTCGCAGGACATATCCATCAGCACATCGTGCCGCGTTGGGCGGGCGACATAAACTTCATGCCGATTGTGGGGGGCACTAAAGTTCTACCCGAGCTGCTCGAACAAACGAGATTACTCTTGTCAGAGAACTGGTGCGACTAATACCGAACTACTTGCTTGATTGCAAATAGTTACCCCCGGAATCAAGTTTTGAGCCCGCAGCAGTCCACCGCTAATAGTCACTCCAGTTAAAGGTTGCCACGCATCAGATTGCTTACATCCAATTTCTTGATCGGTTGGATGCCCCCAAATCCGAGCAGTGACTTCAGTTACGGCGATCCCGATGAATTCCGAAGTATTCGTTACATCGACTGCTAAATCATTTGAAACTTGAATTGGAATCCAGACTGGAGTTAGTAGCGTTAACCAAGTCCGAAAAATTATTGCGCCCACGCCATCATCAATCGGAGTCACGGCAACTAAATCAGGGTGTGACCACGCAGACTCTAGGCGAGTGACACTAATTGGTAAACCATCCTGATGGTTTTTTAGCGTCGCATCATCTAATCCCAGATAGGCGAGTTGTTCAAACAAGTCTTCACGAGCTGAACTAGTTAATGCGATGTGCTCAGGATCTGCCGGCCGTGTAATCCACTTTGAGTCAACCAAAGCATGTATTTCGCTGGTGAGGATGTCGTAGACACCAGTAAGTGACAACTCATCGTCGGAATCTATTGGTAGATACCGAACGAGTAGATCTGGCTCCATAGTTCGACTGGCTATGGCGCACAACTCATCAAAGTCTGCGCGACCGTGCACCACATTGAATGCGAGCACATGTCTGGGAAGAGTTAGGTCACGAGCCAGATTCCAAACCTCAATAGTTTTTGCGCCAACACCCGAGGAGCCATCTAGTGCTACAACCAGTGCGTCACATGATTGCAAAATCCGCGTGTCAACTTGAGATTCGGTATGCGCAAGAATCGTGACCAGGGGCAAGTCTGCCAACTGAAAAACCCCAGTAATTTCTGCTGAAACT
>JBIIFI010000048.1:0-6415 GCA_044237405.1 Candidatus Nanopelagicales bacterium
TGTGCAGCACATCGCATTTCGTAGGTGGGTTCCAAGCTGTGATTTCCATAGTGTCCAAGAAGCCAATGCGCCATATCCCAGTGAAGGCTTCGATCTGGCCACCAACGCCAGTGCCGTCGCCATTAACTGGCCAAACTTTTGTTCCAAGCATCCAATCACTTTGGGCTTGCCAGTTCGTGATTGCATTCCATACTTGTAGAGCCGGAGCTTGCACCAAAACTTCTAATTCGATGTGTTCCATTACCCGCGCAACCAACTAAAAACAGTTTCTTCACACTTTCGCAATTGGGAAACGGGCACGAACTCATTACGAGAATGCGCTAGCCCTGGGTCGCCAGGTCCCAAATTTACGGCAGGGACTCCCATTGCCGAAAATCTAGCAACATCAGTCCAGCCAAACTTTGGAGCAACTTGCCCAGCTACACGCGAAACCAAATCTGCTAAAGCTGCCCGATCTAGACCAGGCATTGCTCCAGGGGCATTGTCGGTAAAGGTAACGGAGAAGCCTTTGAAGGTGTCTCGAATATGTTGTTCAGCTTCAGCACCACTTTTGTTAGGTGCGTAACGGTAATTTACATCTACCAAAGCTTGGTCGGGAATTATGTTTCCAGCAACTCCACCTGATATAGCAACCGCGTTTAGGCCCTCACGATATTCCAAGCCATCTATCAGCACTTTTGCTGGCTCGTAGGAATTAAGAGTTTCTAAGATGGCATTTAAGTTATGGATCGCATTTTCACCAAGCCAAGACCTGGCGCTGTGGGCGCGCTTTCCAGAAGTTGAAATACTGGCGCGCAGCGTTCCCTGGCAGCCTGCTTCAATGTTTGCATTAGATGGCTCGAGCAGAACCGCGATGTCAGCGGCCAACCACTCGGGATGCTCGGCAGCAATCAAAGTCAGGCCATTGCGCGAACTTTCGATTTCTTCACATTCGTAAAAAATATAAGTGACATCAAACTGTGGATTCTCGATTGCTGCTGCTGCGCGAAACGCAACAGCTACGCCACCCTTCATGTCGCACGATCCGATACCAAACAAAACATCTTCAGAAACTACTGAGCCGTCGCTGGGCAAACTTTCACCCTTGCGAATCAAGGCTGCTTGGGCGTTATCTGCCACTGGAACTGTGTCTATGTGACCAGCAACAATCACTCGTGAGGGTTTTCCTAGATTTGTTCTGGCGATAACGGAATTCTTGAATCGGTGCACTTCCAGCCAGCTGCACTGGCTTAAGGCATTAAAAATAGCCCCTGCTATTAGGTTTTCATCACCCGAGACACTAGGGATATTGACTAAATCAGTAGTTACCGCAACTATGTCGGCGTGCGGGTTTAACGCTGCAATGTCCACACGACTACGGTAGTCCTGTAACGCTTTTTTCACTACTTAAGCCCCCTAATTGCGAGGAATGACATGACCAGTCGAATTGCATCAGCAACTGGATTAGCCACCTATTCTGGCGATGTTTTTCTGGATGCCTGGTATCCAGAACCAGTTCTTGGAGATAAACCAGCATCGGTTACTGGACTAGAACGAGGTATCGATACCGACTCGTTACGCGGCGTGCGGGTTGAAGTAATTCACACCAGAAGCAAACTCGACGATGAACCAGAAAATGCCGCAGATGCTTACCTGCGCCTGCATTTACTTTCCCATCGCCTAGTGGCGCCGCGAACCATAAATCTTGATGGGCTATTTGGTTTGCTGACAAATGTTGCTTGGACTTCACTTGGGCCAGTAGCAATTGAAAATGTGTCTTCGGTTGCAATTAGCGCTCGAGCTAAAGGCATTCACTTAAGTGTTCACGGGGTCGATAAATTCCCTCGCATGCTGGATTACGTAGTCCCAAGTGGCGTGCGGGTTGCAGATGCAGATCGAGTTCGTCTTGGTGCGCATTTAGCTACCGGTACCACAGTTATGCACGAAGGCTTTGTTAACTTCAATGCCGGCACTCTGGGAGCCAGCATGGTCGAGGGTCGGATTTCAGCTGGAGTTGTAGTTGGAAATGGTTCTGACATTGGTGGTGGTGCCAGCATCATGGGCACGCTGTCCGGTGGCGGTAAAGAAGTAATCACAATTGGCGAGAACTGTTTAGTCGGCGCAAATGCTGGTGTGGGAATTTCACTGGGTGATAGTTGTGTTGTGGAAGCGGGTTGCTACATCACAGGGGGTTCAAAAATTACCTTGCCTGATGGTGAAATTGTTAAAGCCAAAGAATTATCAGGCGCGCATGGATTACTGTTTCGACGCAACTCGGTTTCTGGCGCACTCGAAGCCGTGACTCGCGAGGGTACCTGGGGCGGGCTCAATGAAGCCCTACATAAAAACTAAGTAATTTAGAAAAAATTAGCGCTTAGCTAAATCTACGTAGCCGCGCTCAGCTTCGCCAATGTAAACCTGGCGTGGTCGACCAATTTTGGTATCCGGGTCAGTGATCATTTCCTGCCATTGCGCGATCCAACCTGGCACTCGACCAATTGCAAATAGCACGGTAAACATTCGAGTTGGGAATCCAATTGCGCGATAAATCAGACCAGTATAGAAATCAACATTTGGATATAGCTTGCGCTCAATAAAGAATTCATCATTTAGTGCCGCGTCTTCTAGTTCTCTAGCAATATCAAACAGCGGATCTTGAACGCCTAGCATTGTCAAAATATCATGGGCATGCTTACGCACTATTGCTGCTCTTGGATCGTAGCTCTTGTAGACACGATGTCCAAAGCCCATTAGCTTTACGCCGTCTTCACGATTCTTGACTCGTGTAATAAATTGCTGAACCGTATCGCCAGAACTTTGGATCTGTTCCAGCATTTCGAGGACAGCCTGGTTAGCGCCGCCATGTAGCGGACCAAATAGCGCGTTAATGCCAGCAGAGACAGAAGCAAACAAATTCGCATGCGAAGAACCAACCATACGCACCGTGGAAGTTGAGCAATTCTGTTCGTGATCGGCATGCAATATAAAGAGCATGTCTAGGGCTTTTACAATTGCAGGATTTGGTTCATACGGTTCGGCTGGCACACCAAAAGTCATGTTCAAGAAATTGGAAACATAATCCAGCGAGTTATCCGGATAACGCGATGGTTGACCGATGGTTTTTTTGTAAGCGTAGGCTGCCAAAGTTGGGATTTTTGCCATCAAACGAATTGTTGAAATTTCGACCTGACGCGCATCAAATGGATCAAGTGAATCTTGGTAGAAAGTGGAAAGTGCGCTAACTGCACTGCTGAGAACAGGCATTGGGTGGGCATCGCGCGGGAAACCGTCAAAGAAGCGGCGCAGGTCTTCATGCACCATAGTGTGCATACCGATGTCTTCGGTGAACTTTGCGAGTTCGGCGGCGCTAGGTAAGTGTCCGTAAATTAAAAGGTAAGACGTTTCTAGAAAAGTACTTTTTTCTGCCAACTGTTCAATTGGGTAACCGCGGTAACGCAAGATTCCGTTCTCGCCATCGATGTAAGTGATTGCAGATTCGCACGATGCGGTATTCATGAAGCCATGATCGAGCGTGATGTGTCCAGTCTCTTTTAGCAGTGCCGAGACGTCATAGCCTGATGCACCCACGGTGGCAGGAATCTCACCGAGTAATAGTTCGCCGTTTGGATGGACAAGTTTGGCTTGGGACATAGGACAAACTTACTATTTATTGCCTAGCTAGGACTAATCAGGTCAATGGCCTAAGCCCGTAGGCGGGCTGCTGCGCTGGATATGCGCTCATCTGTGGCAGTTAGCGCAAGCCTCACATGCTTGGCTCCAGCCGGGCCATAAAAATCACCAGGGGCCACCAAAATTCCGTTTTCAGCAAACCAATTAACTGCTGATAAGCATTCAGAGCCATTCGTGGCCCACAGATAAAGCCCGGCCTGCGAGTGCTCGATACTAAATCCTGCGGCCACCAAGGCGCTGCGCAGAGTTTCGCGGCGATTGGCATACCGAGTCCGTTGTTGCTGGACGTGGGCATCATCTCCCAAGGCAGCAACAGTTGCCAACTGCACTGGCGTTGGCACCAGCATGCCAGCATGTTTTCGCAGTGAAACTATGTCGGAGACCAGCTTGGCATCGCCCAAAACTGCTCCGGATCGATACCCCGCCAAATTAGATCGTTTAGATAGCGAGTGCACTGCAAGAACTCCAGTTAAGTCATTGCCACAAACTCGCGGATCCAGAATTGATACTGGTTCTACTTCCCAGCCAAGTTCGATGTAGCACTCATCGCTCACTACCGGGGCAGAAATTTCTCGGCCGCGCGCAACTAGCGCCTGGAGTTGTTCGATACTCAATACTTCGCCAGTTGGATTACTAGGCGAATTAACCCAAATCAAATCCGCCTCGGCTGGAATCTGTGATGCATCTGTGTAGGTTACAAATTTCGCGTGAGCCATTAACGCACCAACTGCATAAGTTGGGTAAGCCAATTCTGGGATTGCGACCACACTGTCTTTGGTTAAGCCAAAAACTATTGGTAACCAGGCCACGATTTCTTTCGAGCCAATAGATGGTGCAACTTGATCTACGGTTAACTCCGAATGCAAAATTCGTTTCGCCCAAGTGACCCAGGCTTGGCGTAATTCCAGTAATCCGGCTGCCGTGGGATAGCCAGGAGCATTAGCGGCCGCGCGCAATGCATTGGTAATTATTTCTGGAGTGTCATCAACGGGAGTTCCAATTGATAAATCAACTATGCCGTCTGGGTGCTTTCGAGCTAGTTCTCCCGCAGCAGCAATTCGATCCCATGGAAAATCCGGTAACCCGCTAGCAAGTGGTGAAATCAGTTAACTCACCTGTGGTGGCAAAGACTTTACTGATTCCGGATCATTGCTGGTCTTGCCAGTCTTGGCAGCTCCACCTGGTGAACCTATTGTTTCAAAGAACGCAGTGTTAACACCTTTGAACTCATCCCACTTCTCTGGCACATCATCTTCGTAATAAATCGCCTCGGTTGGGCAGACCGGCTCGCATGCACCACAGTCAACGCACTCATCAGCCTGGATGTACATCATGCGATCGCCTTCGTAGATGCAATCTACTGGGCATTCTTCAATACAAGCCTTGTCCTTAACGTCTACACAAGGCAGTGCGATCACATAAGTCATTTTCGACCTCCATACCGGTTCACAACTAAATCTAGTAATCCAAATCTACCTGCCTGATGAGTTTTTTGTCGCATCAGGCATCGTCAGCTTCGATTGGGTCGATATCCTCGCGTTGTGGCTGACGCAGTGGCGGAATCATGGCGGTGGCTGATAGCAAAATTGCCCCCGCAATTATGTAGGCGGTTGAGTACCAAGTAACGGAGAATACTAAATCACCTGTGTTTGATTCAATCGCCATTCGAAGCGTCACAAGCACCCAAGAGGCAGCGAAAACTATTCCCGCAAGCCTGGTCTGAAATTTACGATTCAGCCACACCATAGTGAGCACGCAAATACTCAGTGCCAGCGCTAGGCCATAGGGAATTTTTACTCCTACCAAGACAATTCGATCGGCATGGGCAAAACCTGCAATTGAGCTGACAAAAATTCCAACCAAGGCACTGAGCAAAACGATTCGCAACTTTGACATTTATCTGCTCACTTCTAACTCGGTCAGGCCATTAAACAAATCGGTTTCGCGTCCCATGTCATCAAATGGACCAGCTGCAGTTCCAGCCACAAGGCGGTAATACTCAGTCCCCAGTACTTGGGCGCCCAAGTTATTGGAAAGGGCAAAGAATCCCTCGTCGGTACTAATTTGAGTTGCGTGAGCTCTTAAGGCTAGAAGTTTTTGCGCTGCAAATTCCCCACCATCGATAGCTGTGGTCACTAATTCATCAGGACATGCAAATGGAATGTCATCTGGATCTTGGGCGGCAAACCCAGTGTCTTCGCCTGCAGCCTGAAGCATCTCGATACCTGCTCGCATGACACTGACAGGAAATGCCGTCCAGTAAACCTTGGTGATCTGCCAAGGGGCGCCTAACTCGGGTGCAAAGCTTGGGGCTGCCGCAAGAGTGCGAGCATAAGTTGCAACTCGATGCGCTTGAATATGATCTGGATGACCATAGCCGCCAAAGTCATCATAGGTAACTAAAACTTGTGGTCTTACTTCCCGAATCACCGCAACTAAATCTCGAGCCGCAATCAATAGATCAGTTTTCCAAAAACAATCTGGTCGATCATTGGTTGGAGTTCCCACCATGCCACTATCTCGGTAAGTTCCTGGACCCCCGAGCAAGCGCCAGTCAGTTACTCCCAGTTCACTCATGGCATTCTCAAGTTCTGTGATTCGATGCATTCCAAGCGCATCCGTTTTGTCGGATGCTAAGTGGGCTAATTCAGGAATGAGTATTTCACCTTCTTCACCAAGTGTGCAGGTGACAAGCGTTACGTTTGCTCCCGAAGCCACATACTTGGCCATGGTTGCACCGCTACCA
>JBIIFI010000049.1:0-6238 GCA_044237405.1 Candidatus Nanopelagicales bacterium
GCGAAAGCTACAGTGGTTCGAACCCACTATCTGCCACCAGAAAGCGCCAGGTTCCGACGGGGACTGGCGCTTTCTTTTTTCTGGAAGCAAGATTCTCGCTGTAAAAATCAGACATTTGGTGCATATATTCAGCAAATATTATGCACATCAGGTTAGAATTTGCAAAAGTCTAATTGCCTGAATGAGGATCCGTGCGCTATTTCAACCGCAAGAAATTATCTTTAACTTTGTCAGCTGCGCTTGCCGCTGCGTGGATTCCTCTGACTCCAGCAACTTCATTTGCTGTGACCGTAGGCGACTATGACTACAGCATCGCTGGCAAGACAGCTACAGTCATTGGCTGTAGTGATGTGTGCCCGTCAAGTCTCTCAATCCCAAAAACAGTTCCCGGAACTAGCGCATCAGTTGTATCTATTGGCCAAAACGCCTTTTTTAGTTTCAACAGTAACGATCCCAAAACATTTGGCGCAGTAATTTTGCCCTCATCAGTAACGACAATCGAGAGTAATGCATTTTCGGGTGTAGTCATCAATAGTCCGTTGGTGCTTCCCGCTAAATTAACTCGAATTGAAAGTTACGCATTTTTCAAAACAACAATGGTTTCCGTGTCATTCGGAACTGCCCTAACCTACATCGGAAATAGTGCATTCAAGGAGGCAACAATAACCGGAGCTTTGCCGATTTTAGAGATGCAGTCGGGAGAAATTCAAACAGCCGGATTCTATGGAGTTAGTTTTGAAGAGATCACTCTCGGTACAAACTTTTCTTCGGTCGGTTTTGCTGCATTTGCCAAACCCAATGTAGGGGACGTGAATCCTAAGATCGACGAAATAACAATAAATGGTGGAGATATTGCCCCTGGAGCATTTCAGGGAACAGATTTCGACAAGTTAACGCTTGGTAGCAAAATCGGCACGATTGGTTCTGGTGCATTTGCAGGGCCTACATTCGACGACCCTATTGAGCGCGGAGAATTGACCATTAACTCTGGAATCATCGACTCAGGTGCATTTAGCAATTCCAGTTTCAGTACTGTCACTATTGGAAAATCAGTCTTATCTGTCGGCAGCGGCGCTTTTGGTTCCAATTTTTCCCCGTACCCAAGTTTGGGTAGCGTATCTATCGATGCGCGCATTTTAAGCCAGGGCGCATTTTCTGGCGCAACTATGGCGAGTCTAACTTTAGGAACAAATGTCTTGACAGTTGGAAGTGGGTCATTCGGTGGGAATTTCCAGTCATTCAACCTTGGCGCAGTAACAATTAAGGGCGGCTCGCTTTCCCAAGGTGCATTCAGTGGCATTGAAACTACCAGCATGAACATCGCCTCAACTGTGAAGCGAATTGGTTTCTCCAGTTTTAATGATGCAGTCCTTGGCGACTTAACGATAAATTCTCAATTTATTGATGAATCGGCTTTTTATGATTCTGAGGCAACGAAGCTAGTTTTCGGAAGCAATGTAAAATCAATCGGCCCAAGTGCCTTTGGCTCCTTCCAGATCACAGGTGCCTCAAAAGTCATCACGTTAAATGCTGGGGTGATCGAATCAAGTGCGTTTTACGACTCAAACATAACCGGACTGACCCTTGGAACGAAAGTTAAAACAGTGGGCGATTCCGCCTTTGCGAGCTCGGATAACTTAGAGAGCGTTGTGATCAACTCAGGTCAAATCGGTTCATCTGCATTTTATGGTTCAGGTGTGAAAAATCTTGTGATCGGTTCTGGCGTGACTCGGATCGGGGAATCGGCATTTTCGAATACAAACCTTGATTCGTTGGATATTGCGAATGGTCTCACCACTATTGATGAATCTGCTTTCTCAGGTATCGGTGGAAGTCTGACTACAATTCGAATTCCGAATTCAGTTGTAACTATTGGTGAAAGTGCATTCAACTCCGCAGGGCTAGAGTCAGTAATTCTTGGCTCCGGTCTGCGCTACCTAGAAGAAGGCGCGTTTTCTCAGAATTCTGATTTGACTGAAATGAGTTTTTATGGTCCACCACCTACAGGTGCCTCGACATTACCGTTACAGGCGATGAATATTCGACACACAGCCAGTAATCTCAATGCCTGGACTGCAACATTCACAGCAAATCCAGATTGGAATGTGCCACCGATTACCAGAATCTCTGGGCTAGTCCAGCCAACGTTTACATCTGCTACGGCAACTGCAACGCCAAGTGCAAAAAAGATTGCCATCAGAGCTGGCTACAGTATGGGCTCAACAGGCAAGGTTAAATTAACAGTGACTCAGAGTGGCAGTAAGACGGTTCTATGCACTACAACAGTTCAGACAAGAAACCCGTCTGGTGTATCAGGATTTGCTACATGCGATTTATCAAAGAAGATTCGCGATGGACTTAAGAAGAAGGCGCTGAAGCTAAATGTCACTGTCACCTACTCGCCAGATTTGGGCGATACTAAGTCAATTAGCAAGACTTTGACACTCAGAAAGCAATAAGCAACACAGGCAAATCCAAAAAGAAAGTGCCAGTCTCCCAAAGGAAACTGGCACTTTCATTTGCTTGTTGATTTATTTTGAATCTAACGCCAAGACCGTTTCAACCAAAACCTGGGCGCCGTTAGCTGCCCATTCTTGAGTGATTGCTTCGTTCTCTGCGTGACTGATTCCTTTGTCGCATGGAATGAAAATCATCGTGGTTGGCATAACTGCCGAAAGCTGGCAGGCGTCATGACCGGCTCCTGAAATCATGCGCTTAGAAGTCAGGCCACTATTTGTAGCAGCTTGTTCAACTATGTCTATTAAGTCAGGCGTGAAGTTAATGGTCGCGGAATCAAGTTCTTGGGTAGCGGTTACATCTACTTGATGTGTTGCCTCTAACTCAGCCAAAGTACTATTCAGAGCTTCAGTCATGATGTCGAGCACGGCCACTTCGGGATTACGGAATTCCACCATGAGTTCTACATGCCCAGGAATTACATTGGGGGAGTTTGGCGTTACAACAATGTGACCCACAGTTGCCCGACCAGTCAGTGGTTGATCAAGGCCAATTTGCTGCACAGATTTGATTAAGTGAGATGCTGCAACTAATGCATCGCGCCGAGTTTCCATTGGGTAAGTTCCGGTGTGGCCCGATTGACCGGTAATTCCGATTCGAAACCAGCGCATACCTTGCACCAAGGTAACGACACCAATGTCTAGGTTTTCATCCTGCAGGATGGGACCTTGCTCGATATGTATTTCAAAGTAGGCTGCATGCTCGGTTGGCGAAACATGATCACTGCCCGCATAACCAATTTCAGTTAGGGACTTTCCAAGTTCAATTCCGTCAACATCTTTTCTAGTAAGCAATTCTGCGGCAGTAAATTTCCCAGCGAAGTAAGCGGCGCCCATCATGGCTGGTGCAAATCTGGCGCCTTCTTCGTTGGTCCAAACTGCAACTTCAATTGCATGCTTGGTTTCAGTTTTGGATTCATGTAGTACGCGAAGTAATTCCAGCCCAGCCATCACGCCATAGATTCCGTCATACTTGCCACCCAGAGGCTGGGAATCTAAATGCGAACCAATCAATATCGCTTTTGCGTTTGCGTCGGTTCCAGTCCGACGCATGAAAGTGTTTCCCAGTGCATCGATTCGTACAGTGCAACCAAGTTCGCGAGCTGCTGCAACAACATAATCGCGCGCCAGACCATCTTCCTTAGATGCAGCTAGGCGATGCAGACCACCAGCTGGTGTTGCACCGAAGACAGAAATCTCATCGAGTGATTTCCAGAGTCGAGCCGAATCAATTTGCGGAGTTGTCATACCTTGGCTTTACGGACGTAATGGAAGTCACAATGGGAATCGCCACCCATGATTGTTTTAGTCCGCGTGATTTCGATTGTTGGATCGTAACCAACTATGAACTCAAAATCCCGAGTGCAAGAAAGCAAGTTGCCAATTTCGGCCAAGCCCATTTCTTGATACATCTCGGCGTAAGCGCAGCGCTTCACATCGTAGGTATAGACATTTTCAGATTCTTCAATCACATCAGTAACTAGCGCGTCATCTTTTTTCCAAAGATCTTGAATTGCGATGAAAGTTAAAAGACTTGCGCCATTAGGTTCACTCGCGGCAAACCGAGCCCCCGCTTTGTGTGCGTCTTCGGTGATTGCTTCCCGAATAATGTCTGCGGCGCGCTCTTGGCCAAGTTCCCGTTTCATGATCTGGTAGATCGGGGAGATGATGTTGGCTTCGATTCTGCGCCGTTGCAAAATACCTAACTGATCATCCTGATCTTGCACACTCACGCTCGAGTTTTGGTCGCTTGCAGCCATGGCATTCTCCCGATTTCCTAGGGTTTTAATAATCGTAGTATTCATGCGGAAATTGGGAGTGCCAAGATTTGGCAATTGGGTTGACTCCGAACCCAATTGGGCTCAATTTCCCTGTAACGGTAGGTATTCGATACGCTAACGGGGCGCAGAAATGCGTTTCTAGAAGAAAAGACTGGCCCCCTTGGCACAGTGGTAGCGCACTTCCTTGGTAAGGAAGAGGTCGTCAGTTCGATTCTGACAGGGGGCTCGAAGCCCGTGTTTACGCACGGTTTTAAGCCGGGGTAGCTCAGCTTGGTAGAGCAAGCGGCTCATAATCGCTGTGTCGCCGGTTCAAGTCCGGCCCTCGGTACTAAAAGCAAGACCAGTTACACACCATGTGTAGCTGCTCAAACGAAAGGCAAGACCATGGCACGTAACGACGTTCGTCCAAAGATTACTTTGGCATGCGAAGACTGCAAAGAACGCAATTACATCTCGCGTAAGAATCGTCGTAACGATCCGGACCGCCTTGAGATCAAGAAGCATTGTCCAAGATGCAACAAGCACACCTTGCACAAGGAAACTCGTTAATTAGTTAACGCTTGTTGACTGTTTAGGGGAATCCCATGGGAATGAACCGAGACATGATTGGTCATGTCTATCCACCTTCAAAGCCTTACTTGGTGAGCGCAGAAAAAATCTCTGCTTTCGTCAAGGCGTTGGGTGAAACTAATCCTGCATACGCCGACGGAACTGTAGCGCCACCAACATTTCCGATTGTGGTCACGATGGATGCCATGGACGCAGCTTTCCACGACCCGGCTTTGCAACTTGATTACTCGCGCTTGGTCCACAGTGATCAAAAGTTTGAGTATGTTCGCCCAATTCGTATTGGTGATGAACTAACAGTTAGTGCATCAGTGGAAGAGATCAAACCATTGGGCACTAACGAAATTGCGACTTTCAAAACTGATGTCTTTTCTGGTGCTGAACTTGTAGTTACCGGCTGGTCCAAGATTGTTGTGCGAGGGCCAGAAGCATGACAATTAAAATTTCAGATGTTTCTGTCGGCATGGAACTCCCAACGCTAGATTTAGCGTTCACTCGCGCTGATTTGGTTGCTTACGCAAATGCTTCTGGTGACCAAAACCCGATTCACCAAGATGAAGAATTTGCTAAATCTGTTGGCTTACCTGATGTAATTGCGCACGGCATGCTAACTATGGGGCGCGCCATTCAAGTGGTTACGAACTGGGTTGGCGATCCAACTGCCGTAATTGACTATTCAGTGCGAATGACTCGTCCCGTTGTTGTGCCTGATACGGCTACCGGGTCTGTGGTTAGTTTCACTGGCAAAGTCGCGCAGATTAATAAAGACGGCACGATTCAGGTTGAACTTGGCGCAGTCTTTGGAGATGTCAAAGTCCTAGGTCTAGCAAAAGCGACAGTGCGACTAGCACAATAGATTCATGATGCGCAGCCTGGCTGATCTAACTACCTTGCACGTTGGTGGTATTCCACGAGCACTAACCATTGCTATGGATGAGTCACAAATTATTGCTGCGGTGCAAAGCGCTAGCTCGGATGTATTGATTCTTGGCGGAGGGAGCAACCTGATAGTCTCCGATAATTTCAATGGCGAAGTGATCAAGATCGAGTCAACCGGCTTCGAAAACGACGAGTCTGCTTGTGCTGGTGCGTGGGTAACAGTTGCCGCAGGCCACAACTGGGATGATTTCGTTTCACATGCTGTCGCTAATGGCTGGACAGGCATCGAAGCGCTGTCTGGGATTCCAGGAACAGTTGGGGCAACACCAATTCAAAATGTTGGCGCTTACGGCCAACAGGTAAGTGAAACCATTGCCCAAGTGCGAGCCTGGAATCGCAAAACTAATTCCATTGACACACTTTTTGCTGCCGACTGTGCATTTGGTTATCGAACTTCGATCTTTAAACAGAATCCAGATACTTGGGTTATCTTGA
>JBIIFI010000050.1:0-6232 GCA_044237405.1 Candidatus Nanopelagicales bacterium
TTTCTTCGCCGGTGGCCAAATGTTTGATGGCTCATCGATTCGCGGCTTCCAGTCCATTCATGAGTCAGACTTAAAGTTACTTGCTGATGTGACTACCGCATTCGTGGATCCGTTCCGCAAGGAAAAAACTCTGGTTATGAACTTTTCAGTTCACGATCCATTCTCAGATGAACCATATGCTCGCGACCCACGAAATGTCGCAGCTAAGGCTGAGGCATACCTAGCTTCAACTGGCATTGCAGACACTGCGTTCTTCGCGCCAGAAGCCGAGTTCTTTGTATTTGACTCCGCTCGCTTTAAGACCAGCACAAACGAATCTAGTTACCATGTTGATTCAATCGAAGGTGCGTGGAACTCAGGTAATGAATTCAACGCCGATGGTTCGGATAACCGTGGCTACAAGACTCGCATCAAGGGTGGCTATTTTCCAGTTTCCCCAACTGATCAAATGGCTGACTTGCGCGATCAAATGGTCGTTCGTTTGGCCGAAGTTGGTTTACTAGTGGAGCGTTCACACCACGAAGTCGGAACAGCTGGCCAAATGGAAATCAATTACCGCTTTAACACCCTGCTAAAGGCTGCGGATGAAGTAATGCTTTTCAAGTATGTGATTCGCAATACCGCTTGGGAAGGTGGCAAGACCGCCACCTTCATGCCAAAGCCACTCTTCGGCGACAATGGCTCAGGCATGCACGTCCATCAATCACTTTGGACTAAGGGTTCACCGTTGTTCTACGACGAGCGTGGTTACGGCGGACTATCTGATTTAGCGCGCTGGTACATTGGTGGCATTTTGAAGCATGCGCCTTCGTTATTGGCTTTCACAAACCCAACCGTTAACTCATACCACCGCTTAGTCCCTGGTTATGAAGCACCGGTTAACTTGGTTTACTCGCAGCGCAACCGCTCTGCTTGCCTGCGTATTCCAGTAACTGGAAGTAACCCAAAGGCCAAGCGCATTGAGTTCCGCTGCCCAGATCCTTCGAGTAACCCATACTTGGCATTTGCTGCCATGTTGATGGCTGGCCTTGATGGCATCAAGAACAAAATTGAGCCACATGCTCCAGTAGATAAAGATCTTTACGAATTGCCACCAGAAGAAGCCGCAGATATCCCACAGGTGCCATCATCATTGCCTGAGGTACTTGAGGCGCTAGAAGCAGATCATGACTACTTGCTTGAAGGTGGAGTATTCACAAAAGATCTAATCGAAACCTGGATTGAATACAAGCGCACTGCTGAAATTGACTACGTTCGACTTCGTCCACATCCAGCGGAATTCGAGCTGTACTACGACATGTAGCACTTGTTGTAAAAAGCACCCATAACAAAAGTTGTGGGTGCTTTTTACTGCCCGAATGGCAATGGAACGAACTGCATTCAATAGAGTCAAGGCATGACATTGGCACAACCGGGCAGCTGGAAATCCCCAATTACTACAGAGATGTTGACTTCGGCAGGCGTTAGTTTCGGATACACCCAAACCTTCGAAGGCGAACTGTATTGGGATGAGTCTCGGCCAAACGAAAATGGTCGCAATGTCGTAGTTAGTAGAAATGGTGGAGATTTGTTGTCGCCACCGTGGAGCGCTTCAACTCGAGTCCATGAAATGGGTGGCCTAAGTTGGCTGGTTTGTAATTGGCAGCAAGTAACCGGGGTTTTGTTCACTGAAAAAACCGATCAACGAATCTATTGGGTGTCTGCGGGAGTCGAGCCGGTTGCAGTCACACCAGTCAGTCCTACTGGAACACTTTCTAGGTATTGCGATTTTTTGATCCGTGGTTCTGAAATTTGGTGTATCCGCGAAACTACTAGCGGCCACGAAACTCACCGGGATCTGATCGCGATAACTGCTCAAGGCGACATCAGAACCCTTGATAGCGATTCTCATTTCTATGCGCACTTAGCGTTATCACCCGACAAAAACTCATTGGCTTGGATCAGCTGGGAACATCCGCAAATGCCTTGGGATGGCACGGAACTTCGGGTTGCAAAAATCTCAAGTGACGGTGTTCTAGAAAGCTGCACTGTCGTTGCTGGCTCAACAACCGAAGCAGTTAACAGTCCCGTTTGGGCTAATGATGAAACTTTGTACTACCTAAGCGATAAATCTGGATTTTGGAACATCTGGGAAAACTCAAGTCTGGGTAAAAATCGCCAAGTTCTTGTCGAAGCTGCCGAATGGGCGCATCCAATGTGGCAGGTTGGCACCAATCTTTTGCGCATCCTGCCCGATGGCAGATTAGTTGGTATCCACGGATCTCCCGCTGCCGAGAAAGTAGCAATTGTCGATCCAACTAGCGGCAGAGTTGTTGACTGCGAATCGGAGCTCTCTAACTTCAGCCACATTAGTGTGCACGATAACCAGGTCTTTGCAATTGGTGGCGGCGCTAAGGTGCCTGCTGCAATTGTTGAGTTCTCTGCGACTACCGCAGCTACAGCGACAACGCTAATTGATGTGGAACTTCCCGTTGCTGCCAGTTATTTTCCAACTGCCCGCAGTGTCACATTTCCAAGTAAAAATGGTCGAGCCGTGCACGCGTTTATTTCAACTGCAACAAATCCAGATTTTGAAAGTGATGAAAAACCACCTGTAATAATTACGGCACACGGTGGCCCAACTGGGAACACCACCGGAGTAGCAGCTATCAGGCGGGCCTTCTTTACTTCGCGAGGTTTCACTGTTGTTGATGTAGATTATGGCGGCTCCACAGGTTACGGCAGGGCGTATCGCGAAGCGCTTAAAGGCCAATGGGGTGTAGTTGATACCGAAGACATTTTGGCTGTCGTGTCTGGGCTAATTGATAGTGGTGTGGCCGATCCAAATCAAATTGTGATTCGAGGCGGTAGCGCAGGTGGCTTTGCAGTACTTAACGGGCTAGTTCACAGCAAGGTATTTGCCGCCGGCGCAAACTATTACGGAGTTGCTGAACTTACGATGTTGGCACAAGATACTCACGATTTTGAGTCGCGATATTTAGATTCCTTAATTGGCCCATATCCGCAAGAACACGACTTATACCTCCAGCGTTCTCCGCTAACTCATGCCGATAACTTAACTTCACCATTGATCATCTTTCAAGGTGCCGACGATCCAATTGTTCCACCGTCACAATCACAGGCTTTCCGAGATGCCTGCATCAGGAATGGCATTAAACATAAGTACTTTGAATTTCCAGAGGAAAGTCATGGATTTAAGAAAAGTGAAAACATTAAGACTTGCGCCATCGAAGAGCTTAAGTTTTATGGCGAAGTTCTTGGCTTTACTCCAGATCTCGAACCAACTGACTAAACTCGCGTTACCAGCACCAATCACTAGTAGATAAGAGATAACAAATGATCGTTACCTATAAAGAGGATCTAGTTGGTGGACCGCGCCACCGCAAAGTCTCAACTGGAACTAGCCTTCGAATGCTCACTCGCGAAGATGGCGTTGGGTTTTCATTCCATGACACCGAACTAGAGGCTGGTACAACTACAACTTTGCAATATAAGAATCACATTGAAGCCAACTACATAATTGATGGCACTGGCGAGTTGGAAAACCTAGAGACTGGCGAAATTTTTGAAGTTCGTCCCGGAATGACCTACACACTCGACAAGCACGATCGTCACCAAATGCGATCGCACACCAAGTTGCGGATTATTTGCGTTTTCACTCCAGCTTTAGTTGGAACCGAAGTACACGACGAAGATGGCTCTTACCCGCTGCTTTAGTAACGCGACTCGGAAGGCTTGGGTAAGGCTGCAATATCTGCCAAGTCTTGGTCAGTTAACACAATGTGTACTGCTGCGGCGTTTTCTTCCAGCCATTTGCGACGCTTAGTTCCTGGAATTGGAACCATGTTGCTTCCCTGTGCCAAAACCCAAGCCAGGGCAATTTGCGCTGGTGATGCACTGTGGCGCGCAGCTACTGCAGCAATGCCCGCAATAATTTTTTGATTCTCTGCTATCGCTTCTGCTGTAAATCTTGGATTGGCACTTCGGAAATCACCGTCAGCAATTGAATCTGCGGTTACCGTTCCAGTTAGGAACCCACGTCCCAACGGCGAGAAGGGCAGGAAGCCAATGTTATTTTCTGCGCAATAAGCAATCACGCCGTTCTTAACATGTTCGTCGGTCCAAATTGAAAACTCGCTTTGGACACTTGTTACAGGATGAATTGCGTGACACTTGGCAGTTTCTTCGACTGTGGTTTCAGATAGTCCGATGTATCGGACTTTTCCTTGCTCAACTAAGCCAGCAAACGCTCCCCAAGTTTCCTCAATTGGAACTTCCGGATCCACACGATGAAGCTGATACAAATCTATGTAATCTGTTCCTAATCGTCGCAATGAGTCTTCGCAGGCCTGTCTAACATAATCAGGCTTACCGTTCTTGCCATATGAAGTCATGTTTATCGGAGTCAAGCCACACTTGGAAGCGATGATTGCCTGATCGCGCAAACCATCTTTGACTAGATACTCCCCTAATAGCTCCTCATTGGTCCAAGGGCCATAAACATCTGCGGTATCAAAAAGCGTTATTCCTAGTTCGAGGGTGCGATGAATGGTTGCTCGTATCTCTGCTTTGTCAGCATCCGCTACGTTGTATCCCCATGACATTGGCATACAGCCAAGTCCGATGGCACTTACCTCTAGGTCACGTAGTTTGCGGGTTGGCATTGAATTTGTCATGCCGCAATCCTAGTCTTCACGAGAATATAAAAACTATTACCAAGCTCAGGTTGGCTAGAATACCAAGTCGTAGCGGCGAAATACTTCGTCTTGCTTCCAGCCACGGCTTTCATACAAAGCTTGTGCCGGGGTGTTGTCATGGGCAGTGCGCAAGAAAATTCTCGTAGCGCCTGCCTCACGAGCTGCGGCTTCGGCTGCGTCCATTAACAAGTTAGCAATTCCCTGTCCACGGCTAGTTTCGGTCACATAAAGATCATTCAAAAGCCACACTGCACTCAGCGAGACAGTTGAGAAAGTTGGATAAATCATAGTGAATCCAACGGGATTGCCATCCACGCGAGCAATGAACACAACCGCCTCATCATTTTCCAAACGGTCTGTCAAAAATTGCACAGTCTTTGGATTTTCTGGCTGCTTGTAGAACTCGCGGTATTTTTCAACCAGCGGGTGTAGTTCAGCTAAATCAGAAATTGATGCCCTGGAAATGTCCGTCATATTTTTTAGCCTACATGGACCGCTACGTCATTAGCGCCCAAAGTGTCTTTGTTTGCATTGATCATAAGCACCCAGATCAATGCGCCCAAAATCATAAAGCCGGCGCTCCAAGTAAATGCGGTAGTGAAGCCTTCAGTTAGGCCAACTGCGTAGGCACCTGCATTGGCAGGATCTGCTGGATCGATCATGTTGTCCATAAAGTAATTAGCCGTAGCTGTTACCGCAATCGTGTTCAGGAATGCGGTTCCTAGTGCGCCACCGATTTGCTGCGCCGTATTCAAGACTGCCGAAGCCACACCGGCATCGTGATTTCCAACCCCGAATAACGCAGTTGCTGAAATCGGCACGAAGACAAGTCCCATACCAAGACTCAAAACCATCAGTGCCGGCAAAATATCACTGATGTATGCACTTGCTGGCTCCAATCGAGTTAACAGCAGCATGCCAGCGGTAGCCATAATCAATCCAATGAACGAAACATAGCGGGGCCCAAATCTTGGCAGTGCTTGGGACGCAATACCGGCACTGATGCCAACGCCTACCGAAAACGGAAGGAATAGTAGACCCGCTTTAACTGGTGAGTACTGCAAAATTCCCTGGAAGAAATAAGCAAGGAATAAAAACATGCCAAATAATCCAGCGCCAACAATAAATGAAGTCAGGTAGCTCGCACCGCGATTTCGATTCAGCAAAATGTTCATTGGAAGTAACGGATGGCTAGTGCGACTTTCGATTACAAAGAAAGCAGCTAGTAATGCACCGGCGGCACCAAACCATTTCAGCGTTGTCGGATCGCTCCACCCAAGTTCGCCAGCCTGAGTTATGCCATAAACCAAAGAAACTAGACCCATCGTTGAGGTGACAGCTCCTGGAATGTCATAACGAGTATCACCACTTGCCTTACTTTCCTTCACGTTTGGAATTGCCAGCATGAATGCAGCAATTGCGATTGGCACGTTAACCAACAGGCACCAGCGCCAAGACGCGTACTGAGTTAATAGTCCACCCAAGATCAATCCAATAGCAGCGCCACCTGCGGATAGTCCGCCGTAAACACCAAA
>JBIIFI010000051.1:0-6190 GCA_044237405.1 Candidatus Nanopelagicales bacterium
TTCCGCATGCCAGTTGGTACTGCGTTAATTATTACTGCTGGAAACTTCCCAGCTGCTGTGCCATCTTGGTACATCATCCCTGCGCTACTAACTGGAAACTCAGTTGTTTGGAAGCCATCGGAATACACCCCGGCTGTTGCAGAAGCAATGACAGCGATCTTCCATGCTGCCGGTGTGCCTAAGGATGTCTTGATCACAGTTGTTGCTGAAGGTAAAGAAACTTTCGAAGGCATGGTTAAGGGTCTTGATGAAGGAACCATCAACAAAGTTGGTTTCACTGGCTCAACTGAAGTCGGTCGCTTAATTGGCGCCAAGGTTGGCGAATACATTCAGAGTGCTTGCCTAGAACTCGGTGGCAAGAATCCGATGATCATCATGCCGGATGCGGATTTAGAACTTGCACTTGATGGCGCATTGTTCGCAGGCTTTGGTACGGCCGGACAGCGCTGTACTTCACTTGGAACTTTGTGGATTCATGATTCGGTTTACGACAAGTTCCTAAAGATGTACGCAGACAAAGTTGCTGGCTCTAAAGTCGGTGACCCAATGGAAGATGTTTTATTCGGTCCAATGATCGGTGAGAAGTATCTGGCAACTCACGAAGAGAACTTAAAGTTGATTCAACCGCATCACACTGTGCATGGCTCAACAGGCATTGGCCGAATTACAAAAGACAATCCGCGTGAAGGTTTCGTTGGAGATCCTGAAGCCGGCGTTTTCGCGCACCCAACAATTGTTGCGGGCATCAAAAAAGAAGATGCGCTTTACAACACTGAAACCTTTGGCCCACTTGTAACAGTTGGTCGCTTCTCAACAATTGAAGAAGCAATCGAACTTGGCAACGATCACGGCTTCGGGTTATCAGCTGCGATCTACACCAGCGATCCAAAGGCAGTTTGGACTTTCCGCGAAGGAATTTCAGCCGGCATGCTTTCGATTAACAACTCAACTTCTGGCGCTGAGGCTCACTTACCGTTTGGTGGCAATGGCAAGAGCGGTAATGGTTCACGCCAGTCCGGTATCTGGGTACTTGATGTGTTCACCCGTTGGCAGTCACTTAACTGGGACTGGTCGGGCAAACTTCAGAAGGCCCAGATGGACAACGAGGAAGTCCCTCACAATCCTGACTTCAAGATTTAAGGAACTACTCGATGGCTGATCTTCCAGAAGAAGTCGATGTAGTTGTCATTGGTGGTGGCGTTATGGGCGCTTCCACCGCTTTCCACTTGGCCGAAGCTGGTGTGAGCGTTCTCTTGGTAGAGAAAAATGAACTTGCAAGTGGTTCGACTTCAAAGGCAGCAGGTGGCGTGCGCGCTAACTTCTCTGATGAATTGAACATTGCAATGGGCGCTCGCTCACTTGATTTATTGGCAGATTTTCCAAACCGTCCAGGTCAAGAAATCGACTTACACCGCCCGGGTTACATGTTTGCGCTTTCAACACAAGAAGATGTTGAGTTATTCGAGAAATCAACAGCTCTGCATTTAGCTGCCGGTGTTGAATCCCGAATGCTTACGCCACAAGAAGCCAAGGAACTTAATCCACTTCTTGAAATTGACGGCATCTTAGCTGCATCATTTACACCTAATGACGGTTACTGCACTCCAGAATCTGTGGTGCTGGGTTATGCGAGCGGCGCACGCAAACATGGTGCAATCGTTATGACTCATACTGAAGCCACTGGAATCGAAATCGTCGATGGCCAAATTGTCAGCGTGACTACTAGCGCTGGAACTGTTAAGACCAAGACAGTTATCAATTGCGCGGGAGCTTGGTCACCAACAATTGGCGAAATGGTCGGCTTAGAAATTCCAGTTAAGCCGCTGCGTCGCGAACTTCTAATCACTGAGCCACTTACTGCTGACTTTGCTGATGTTCCCGAAAACATGCCAATGACAATTGATTATTCAACTTCGCTGTATTGGCATCGTGAAGGCAATGCCATGCTGATGGGATTTTCGGATAAGACTGTTGAGTACTCATGGGATCTGCGTCGTGATCCAAAATTCTTGGAAAAAATTGGCGAGCTCGCCGATGTCCGCGCGCCTCGACTTTTGGAGTTAGGCGCAGCTAGTGGTTGGGCTGGTCTGTATGACTTAGCGCCAGATCACAATGCGATCATGGGTGAGTGGCAGGGCGTTTCTCGATTCCTTTATGCCACAGGATTTAGTGGGCACGGGTTCTTGCAAGGTCCAGCAATCGGTGAAATATTGCGCGACATGTATTTGGGCAAGACACCATTTGTAGATATCTCACCTTTGAGTAACGATCGATTCTCATCCGGCGGGGAACTGCGACCTGAGAAGAACATCGTTTAACAAATGTTGAATCTCTCGAAGTGGCTCAAGTCATCTAAGACCGTCCCACTTACCTCTTTCAGCTCCACTAAATCAATGTGGAAAGCCCGACCTAGCACTTTTGCTTTTATGTTGATTGGCAATTGGCTGTATGGCACTGGGGAAGCACTGTTAATCACTGCCGACATAGGGCAGACTCCTGGAACGGTTTTGGCACAGGGAATTCAAAATCTAACGGGCGATTCAATTGGTTGGACGAGTTTTTATATCTCTGTTGGTGTGATGTTTTTATGGATTCCATTGCGAATAAAACTTGGTATCGGAACTGTTTTCAATATCATTTTGGTTTCAGTTGCAATTGATGTAATGACACCTTTAATGCCGCAACCAGATAGCTACGGAGTTTCAGTGATCCAAGTTTTGATTGGGATCATGGTGATTGCAATCGGTAGTGCGTTTTACATTCCAAGTAATTTAGGACCTGGACCTCGAGACGGGTTAATGACTGGATTACATTTCCGCACTGGCATCCCAATTGGCCGAGTGCGCTTTGGTATTGAGGCAGTGCTCTTGATAAGCGGCTGGTTACTTGGCGGTTCGGTCGGATTAGGAACTGTTTTAGTCACTGTGCTGATTGGAGAAGCGGTAGCAGTATTTTTTGGTGTGGTGGGCCGAGTATTCAAGCCAGTTGCCCAAGCACCTGAAAGCAGTTCCGGAAATTTGCTTTGAGTAAGCTCACTCAATGGTTAAGACCATCACGCGGTATCCCAAGAACTTCTTGGTCAGCTGGCGATTCAAATTGGAAAGTTAACTTAAAGACTTTTGCAGTTCTTGTTTTGGGTCTGTGGCTTTTTGGTTCAGGTGAGGCAGCCTTAGTTGCAGCAGGTTTAGGACAATCACCCTGGACGGTGTTAGCCGAGGGGGTGTCTGAGCAAGCTGCTGTTTCAATTGGCTGGGCTTACTTTTGGATCTCAGCATTTGTCTTGTTGCTCTGGATCCCATTACGGCAAAAACCAGGATTAGGTACGTTTGTAAACATCGTTGTAATTGCTACTTCACTTCAAGTAATGATTGAGGTATTTCCAAAACCCGAACAAATTGGACTTCAAATCGGACAAATCTTATTTGGAATTTTGCTGGTTGGAGCAGGTAGTGGACTTTATATAACCTGCAATGTGGGGCCTGGAACCCGCGACGGATTAATGACTGGACTGCACGCGCGCACGGGTATCAGTGTTGGAACTGCTCGTACCGCTATTGAAGTCTCGGTGGTTGGTATCGGCGCACTTTTAGGCGGCACAGTTGGCTTGGGAACCATTTTGTTTGCGGTCTTGATTGGGCAAAGTGTGGCTATGGCATTTGGCATAGTTGCGCGCCTTAGTCCGGAAGTAAAACCCCAGGGTTAAAGATTCCAGTTGGATCAAAGAGAGTTTTGATTTCAATCATGTAATCAATGTCAATTTGGTTTCTGGTGAGTTGCAGATATTCCCGCTTTGCTCTACCAATTCCATGTTCAGCGCTAATGCTGCCCCGGTACTTAGCTACTAACTGAAGCACCACTTTATCGATTTCGTAGTCATCTGCATCTGGTCCAACGATTTCAATGTGCAGGTTTCCATCAGCTAGATGTCCAAACGAACCAAAGTTTGTTACATCCTGGCGAGCGGACAATAATTCGGTTAATTCCATTTCGAAATTTGCTAAGTCCGAAACTGCGACACTGACATCAAGTTTGTGAACATTTCCCAGAGCCGTCCATGCGTCACTAGCTGCTTCGCGATACTGCCAGTAGGTGCGTTTTCCGGCTGGCTCACTCGAGCCAAGGGAATTAGTAGGTAAATCCAATTCAACTTCGCTGCCAGCAATTTCTATCAGTAATGTGATTGGGGGCTGTTGGTTCCAGAGTGGCCGTAAGTCAACATGGTTAAAGATTGTTTGCATGGATGTGGCATCAATGTATTCGGCCGCCAGCAATTGATTTCCAGATTTCTGCACGGTTTCTAAAATCTCCAACGCCTGACGCAAGGAATCAGTGGGAATTAAAAACAAAGTAGTCTCTGAAATTGGGCGGATCAACTTCAGCTTTACCGCAGTAATGATGCCGATAGTGCCTTCGGAGCCAATAGCCATATCAGCAATTGCATATCCCGTATTGTTCTTTAGCGGGCTATCCAAATTAGACAGCACATTCCCATTGGCAAGCACCATTTCGATTCCTGCAACACTGCGCTTGGTCATGCCAAATGCACAAACTCGGATCCCGCCAGCGTTAGTTGCAACTAACCCACCAACCGTTGCACTTTCGCGCGCCGCGAGATCAACTGCAAAATCCCAACCTTTGGCGCGAACCAGTTTTTGCAATTGACTCAAAGTAGTGCCAGCACCCACCGTGATGTGTCCAGTGATTTCATCAAAGTCGAGCATCTTGCTCAAGCCTTGAGTTGAAATCAAACAAATTGGCTTGTCAGATTTAGGGGCAGGAACTGAACCGCCAACAAGCCCGGTATTCCCACCCTGAATTTGAATCTGTGCATCATGTTGGTGGCAGGTGCGAACCACTGCTGCCACTTGCTCAGTTGATTCGGGTCTTACAACTAAATCAGCGTGGCCGATAAATCGTCCAGTCCAATCTCTGGTAAATGTCGCAATAACCGCTGGATCGGTAACAGTGGTGACAACTTGGGATAGCGCTTGACTCAGAGAATCTGACATGTCAGACAGTTTAGGTCGCTGGTTTGTATTCTGGCAGAGGTTCATGAGCCTTTTGTTCTCGAGCACGTTCTGCGACCACGATTCCAACCAGCATTACGGCGCCACCTACTAATTGAATTGGCGTGAGAATTTCACCCAAAACAATCCAAGCCACGATTGCGGCAATTGGAGGTTCAGTCATGCCCATGATGCTGGCTCCAGCACCACCAATATGTCTAATCGAATTAATGACCAGAATGTATGGCGTCAAAGTTCCTAAAATGACCATCGATACAAAGAATGGCCAGATCGGATAGACATCAGTTCCACCCTCAAATGGCGTGACTTGCGCTTGCAGCGCTTCCCAAGGAAATCCAGACCAAGGTCGCAAAACCGCAAAGAATATGGAGGCAAAGATAAAGGCCCACATCAACAATGACATCGGATCTCTGCGAGAACTAGCTTTGTCACCAAGGATGTACATCACGATCAGAGTCATCATTGACATCACGGCGAAAATGACACCAAGTCGATCGAGGGTAAAGCCCAACCAAACTTGAGCCACTAGGGCCAATCCAAATACGGCAAGCCCAAGCCCAAGCCATACCGAATTTCGAACCGATTGCTTCATCACAAACCTGGCGTAAAGTACAACAAAAATCGGAGCCATAAACTCAATCAACAAGCTAATGGTGATGGGCATCCTTGAGATGGACTCGTAGTAAAACCATTGGCACATGGCTACCCCGATGATGCCGTAACCAGCCAGCAGTAAGGCCTCGCGCGGCTTAATCCGAAAGGCCTTGCGATTAGTGAGTGCCACGTATACAAACAGAATCAAAGCGGTCATAGTGCCGCGAAATTGTGAAACCCGGATCGGGTCGCCCACTTCTTGCAGAATTACTTTGGCAATTGTGCCGTTTACTGCCCAGCAGGCAGCCGCTACCAAATATAGGGAGTAGCCGAGTTTGGCATTTTTCTGATGCGCTCTTGCGTGTTTAGCCATTAGAAATAAAACCCGAACTGTTTACTTTCGCCTAGTTTTGAGAAATAGAGATCACTTGAGACTGACCCTAGCAGTTTAAATTACGCAAAAATCCCCACGAAAAGTCCAAAAACCCCATTATTTTCGCAGAATATATTGTTCACTCTGCGTTCACCTTTAGGTAAGTGTTAGTTTTCCAAGTTTGTTTACTTTGAAG
>JBIIFI010000052.1:0-6169 GCA_044237405.1 Candidatus Nanopelagicales bacterium
GATTTAGCTGCTACAGATCTTAAAGCGAGCAAATCAAAAATCCTCAGCGGCGACTCAGCTTTTGCGTTGCATGACACATTTGGTTTCCCGATCGACTTAACACTTGAAATGGCCGCTGAACAAGGGCTAAGTGTCGACGAAGAGGGTTTCCGCAAGCTCATGAACGAACAGCGGTCACGCGCTAAGGCTGATGCAGTTCAACGCAAAAGCGGTGTGGCTGCGGTAACTGTATATCGCGAGATCATGGGTAAGTCCGGCGTTACTCAGTTCACTGGTTACAGCGAAACTCAAACCGAAAGCACTATCACTGGGTTAGTTGTGGCTGGCGTTGACGTCCCAAGTGCTAAATCAGGGGACGAAGTTGAAGTTCTTACTGACCGCACCTCGTTCTATGCCGAAGGTGGTGGCCAGTTAGCTGATCGTGGCATCATTACGCTCGCTGATGGCTCGAAGGTAGAAGTGCACGACGTCCAAACTCCTGTTCCCGGTTTGTATGTTCACCGTGGTCGAGTAATTGAAGGTTCGTTGGATGTCGGGCAAAGTGCCCTAACACAAGTAGATGTGCAGCGACGTTTGGCAATCTCACGGGCTCATACTGCCACGCACATGGTTCACAAAGCGTTCCGTGAGGCCCTGGGCGAAACTGCAACCCAGATGGGTTCTGAGAATTCACCAGGTCGATTCCGATTTGATTTTCCAAGTGCTGGCGCAGTACCACAGTCCGTACTTTCGGATGTAGAAGCTCGCGTCAATGAGATCTTGCTCGACAACTTGTTGGTTACTGCCGAAGTGATGACACAAGAACAAGCGCGAGCAACTGGAGCCATGGCACTCTTTGGAGAAAAATATGGTGACCAAGTACGCGTAGTGAGCGTAGGGGACTGGGCGCGTGAATTATGCGGCGGAACACACACAGAGCGTTCGGGTCAACTTGGCGTCATAACGTTTCTGTCCGAGAGCTCAATCGGCGCTGGCGTTCGTCGAGTTGAGGCACTTGTCGGATCCGATGCTTATTCGTACTTAGCGCGTGAGCGCCACTTGATAGGCCAGCTTGCCGAAATGTTAAAAGTTCCATCTGAAGAATTGCCTGATCGCGTCGGCAAAATGATTGATCGGCTAAAACAGGCCGAAAAGCAAATTTCTGCAGCTCGCACGAGCGCACTCACTAGCAATGTTGAAAGCTTGGTAGGAGAGCCAGTAGTTGTAGGCGATACTTCGCTGTTTCGCTTCACTGCACCAACTGGAACTAGCGCGAATGAATTGCGTGACCTCGTGATGAACGCGAAATCTAGTATTAAGGCAAACAACTATGTTCTAGTTGCAGCCGCGTTAGAGACTGACAAAGTTGCTTTTGTCGTGACTACGGATGCAGCAGCTAGAGACTCTAAAATATCGGCAGCAAACGTACTTAAGGCGATGCTGCCTGCAGTTTCAGGTCGTGGCGGTGGCAGTCCCGAGATGTCCCAAGGCGGCGGTAGCGATTTGCAAGGTTTGGATGCAGCGTTCAAAGCCGCAATAGATGGATTAGGAACCTAATCGCGTGCGACGGGGCGTGCGGTTAGCTCTAGACGTCGGCTCCGTAAGAATTGGAGTGGCGTTTTGCGATGCAGATGGCATCATGGCCTTGCCCCTGAGCACTATCGCATTCAGTGCAGATGCTGCTAATGAAATCGCAGTAATCGTTTCTGAGTTCGAGGCAATTGCCGTATATGTAGGTAAGCCGATCAACTTAGCGGGTGTCGACACCAAATCAACAACCCTGGCAATCGATTTTGCTCGGAATCTAGCAGCCATAGTCGATGATTCCGCTATCTCAATTCGAATGATTGATGAGCGCTTAAGCACAGTTTCAGCGCATCGCGACTTACATTCAGCTGGGCGCAACACCAAAAACAGTAAAGACATAATTGACCAGGTAGCGGCAGTTATCATTTTGGAACAGGCTCTTGACTCGGAAAAGCGCCAAGGGGATTTAGCGGGCGAGCCAGTGGAGTCAGCGCATGAGTAACTTGGATATTTTGCAACAGATGTCAGAGCCACCTAACTCGGGCCATCGGGCAGTTAGACCAAAGAAAAAGCCTTATGTAAAGATCCTGGTTTTGGTTGTTTCGCTCACTTGCATCATTGCTTTTGCTGTCCCTAAAGTACTTGCGCAATTCGATGGCCCACCCGATTTTCCTGGTCCTGGATCTGGTTCGATATCAGTGAAGATTGAACCGGGGGAAACGCTAGCGCAGATCGGCAACAGCCTGAAATCTCTCGGCGTTGTTGCTTCCGTGGATGGATTCATTGCAGCCGCAAACAGTAATCCGGAAAGTCAAAACATTGCGCCTGGCATCTACAACTTGCTCGGAGAGATGAAGAGTTCTGATGCAATCTCGGCATTGCTAAATCCCGCCAATCGCATGGTCACTGAAGTGGTGATTCCAGAAGGTAGGCGAGCAGCCTGGATTCTGGATACTTTGGCAACCACAACCGGCCTACCCCTAGCTGAGTTTGAGGCTGCTGTTGCTAACGCCAGCAATTTGGGTTTACCGAGTTATGCCAACGGCAATGTGGAGGGTTTTTTGTTTCCTGCCACTTACGAGTTTGCGCCAGATGTAACCGCTGAGCAGATCATTATCGAGATGATTGGTCGATTCAATGCTGAGGCGGAGCTAATCAATCTCGAGGCTCGTGCCGCCGAGATGGGTCGCTCACCTTATGACATTGTTACGGTCGCTTCGTTATTAGAAGTTGAAGGACATCCCAGGGATTTCACCAAGGTTGCTCGCGTTGTGTATAACCGTCTTGCAGAACCGATGCGACTTCAGTTTGATTCCAGCGTCAACTACGGACTAGGAAAGACAGATGTCATCTTGACTACCGAACTGCTCGAAACCGACACGCCTTACAATGTTTACTTGCGAGATGGTTTGCCACCAACTCCGATCTCGAATCCAGGTGCACAAGCGCTAGAAGCTGCCTTAAATCCAGAGGCAGGAGATTGGCTATATTTCATAACTGTGGATTTAAATACCCAAGAAACAAAGTTCACGAACTCCTACAGCGAATTTTTAATCTACAAAGATGAGTTTTTGGCGTATTGCAATGCCAACGATGGCGCGTGCTGGTAATGAAAGCTGCCGTACTTGGAAAGCCAGTAGCGCATTCACTTTCACCGACATTACACAATGCTGCTTATCATGCTCTCGGGCTCTCGCATGAATACTCGGCGATCGAAGTTGCAGAATCAGAATTGGTAGAGTTCGTTGCCAACTTGGATTCAACTTGGCTCGGACTTTCGTTGACAATGCCCTTAAAAGAAGTCGCATTCGATATTGCACAGACTTGCGATGACTTGGCAGTCCAGAGCGGTGCCATCAATACCCTGATCTTTGCAAACGGCATTCATGGTTACAACACGGATGTGCTGGGAATTATTGATGCTGTCACGGAGAACGGCTTAACAAACATCGATACGATGTCAATTTTTGGATCGGGTGCTACGGCGCGTTCGGCCCTATTGGCAGCTTCAAATATTGGCGCGAAGTCGGTCGATGTAGTAGCGCGCAATGTGTCTGACAGCGCAAAACTGCACGATTTAGCACTGTCATTGGACATGGATTTACGTGTCTGTGCTGTGACGCAAAGCAACTGGCTACAAGCCGACTTGGTTATTAACACCACACCAGTGGGTGTACTAGACGAGATTGCAAAAGAAGTGTTCAAGCCGAAGGGTTTACTTCTCGATGTCGTTTATGACCCATGGCCCACACAGTTAGCAGCTTGTTGGTCGACGAATGGCGGAAGTGTCTTATCTGGTTTAACAATGTTGCTGCACCAGGCAGGTCATCAAATCACGCTAATGACTGGGCAACCGGCGCCCCTCACCGAAATGCGCGCAGCCCTGAACTTAGAACTTCTTGATCGTGGTTTAAGCACAATCTGAGCCGCCAATTCGGTGTTATTGCCCAAAAGGTGAAAGACTAGAGCCATGTTGCGCTGGTTGACTGCAGGTGAATCTCATGGACCTGCATTGTCTGGAATTTTGGAAGGCATGCCAGCTGGCGTTGAAGTCACAACCGCAGATATTGACGCAGCTCTAGCAAGACGCCGACTGGGTTTTGGACGCGGCGCGCGAATGAAGTTTGAGCAAGATGAGGTCACAATTACTGGCGGTATTCGCCACGGCCTAACACAAGGCGGTCCAGTAGCCATAACTATCGCCAACTCAGAGTGGCCAAAGTGGCAAGAAGTTATGTCAGCCGATCCAGTTGATGCAAGTAACCTCGAGAATGTGGCTCGAAACTCTCCGCTGACTCGGCCGCGACCAGGGCATGCCGACCTAGCAGGAATGCAGAAGTACTCACATGCTGATGCGCGACCGATTTTGGAGCGAGCAAGCGCCCGCGAAACTGCTGCTCGGGTAGCACTTGGCGAAGTCGCAAAGAGATTCTTATTTCAAGTTGCTGGCATTACCGTGCTAAGCCATGTTGTCAGCATCGGAACAGTAGAAACAGATTCGACAGAGATTCCAGATTTTCGTGATTTAGTCGATATCGATAATGACCCAGTCCGGTGTTTTTCTCCAAGTGCTAGCGCGGCTATGCAGGCAGAAATTACGGCTGCACAATCAGATGGCGACACACTAGGTGGCGTTGTGGAGGTAGTAGCTCATGGCGTGCCAGTCGGGATTGGTTCGCATGTGCACTGGGATCGTCGCCTCGACAGTAAGTTAGCCGCGGCGCTGATGGGTATCCAAGCAATCAAAGGTGTTGAAGTTGGGGATGGCTTTGAAACTGCACGCCGCCGCGGCTCACAGGCCCACGATGAAATTTTCAGTGACGGTGGCTCTTTGCATCGCACAACTGCGCGCAGTGGCGGTACTGAAGGTGGCATGAGTACAGGCGAAGCAATTCGAGTGCGAGCTGCAATGAAACCTATCTCAACTGTTCCTAGAGCGCTGGCAACAGTTGATGTGGAAACCGGTCAAGCAGCAACGGCAATCTCGCAGCGCAGCGATGCGTGTGCGGTACCCGCCTCTGGCGTAGTAGCCGAAGCCATGGTCGCACTTGTGCTAGCAGATGCATTGCTTGAAAAATTTGGTGGCGATCACATTTCAGAAACTGCTCGTAATATCGCTTCATACCAATCACATTTACGGATTTAGCCGTGTTACCCATTGTCCTAGTAGGCGTGCCAGGCGCCGGCAAAACTACTGTTGGTAAGTTACTTGCTAAAGAATTGGGTGTCGATTTTTTCGACAGCGATCATGTTATCGAGGAGCGTGCTGGAAAAAGCGTGAGTGATATCTTCACTCAAGATGGCGAAGCGACTTTTCGTAGACTCGAACATGAAGTAATTGTGGAATTACTCGACACAAAGGTTGGTGTATTAGCCGTAGGCGGTGGCTCACTAGGCAACGAACTCACTCGCGCTGCAATCGGGCAAGTAAATGCGGTTTGGTTGGTAGCAGGATTATCGCAAGCAGTAGATCGAGTTGGAATGAATCGGAATCGGCCACTTCTTTTGGGAAATGTGCGCGGACAATTAGCTGACTTGATGGCTGCAAGAGAGCCCTTGTACCGAGAAGTGGCAAAACTAACGGTCGATACCTCTAAGCTCACCGCGGCACAAGTGGTGACCAAAGTGAACGCTGAATTGTCAAAGCTAGGGGCTTCCTCATGACACGGATTGGAGTTCGCGCGGAACACACATATTCAGTTCATGTTGGCAGGAGTTTGCTGGACGAGATTTCTGGTTACGTTTCAGGTGCTTCGCGAGTGGCAGTGATACATCCAGAATCAATGCGAAATGTTGCAGGGTTGATTCGTCTGCAATTGCAGGATTTGGAAACCATCGCAATTGAAGTACCTGATGCTGAGTCAGCTAAATCCGTTTCGGTACTGGAGTTCTGCTGGATGGCTCTTGGAAATGCTGGTTTCACTCGCAATGACTTAATTATTTCAGTCGGTGGCGGTGCAACCACAGATTTGGCAGGATTTGTGGCGGCCACTTGGCTGCGGGGGATTCAAGTACTGCACATACCGACCACATTGCTAGCGATGGTTGATGCTGCCGTAGGCGGCAAAACTGGTATCAATACGAGCTCTGGCAAAAATCTAGTTGGCGCTATTTATTCGCCAGTTGCTGTTTTATGTGACATGAATTTCCTAGATACTCAAGC
>JBIIFI010000053.1:0-6093 GCA_044237405.1 Candidatus Nanopelagicales bacterium
AGTAATTGAACTACTGCACTTAAGTGGGCGAAGTTTGCCGCATGCATTATTGATGCTGATTCCAGAAGCTTGGGAAAACTACCAAGACTTAGATCCGCAAGTGCGGGACTTTTATCAATTTCACTCAAATCTCACGGAACCATGGGATGGGCCAGCGAATGTTTCATTTACCGATGGAACCGTAATTGGATCGGTCCTCGATCGAAATGGTTTAAGGCCTGGGCGTTACTGGGTAACCGATGATGGCTTAGTCATACTTGCTTCTGAATCTGGTGTGCTAGATATCCCACAAGAAAAAATCGTGCGAAAAGGAAGATTGCAACCAGGTCGAATGTTCCTGGTAGATGTTTCGCAGGGGCGAATCATCGAGGATGAAGAAATCAAGGCAGATCTTGCTCAGGGAGCGCCATACGGAAAATGGGTAGCAGAAGGCAATGTAAATCTTGAATCCTTGCCAGAGCGGGAACACATTGTTCATACCCCTGGCTCAGTAATCCGCCGGCAACAAACATTTGGTTACACCGAAGAAGAACTCAGGATTTTGCTAGCACCAATGGCGCGAGATGGTGGCGAGGCACTAGGTTCCATGGGAACGGATACCCCGATTGCGATCCTAAGTGATCGCCCGAGGTTGCTATTTGACTACTTCACTCAGCTGTTTGCTCAGGTAACTAACCCACCACTTGATGCAATTCGCGAGGAATTGGTGACTTCGCTTTCTACTTCAACTGGGCCTGAAGTGAATCTGTTAACTGAATCGGCAGCGCATTGCTTACAGCTGACTTTGCCATTTCCGGTTATTGACAACGACGAACTTGCAAAAATTCTCTACATAAATCGTGATGGTAATTTACCTGGGCTTGCTTCAGTGAAGATTTCGGGGCTTTATAACGTTAAAGGTGGCGCTGAAGCACTCGAGGCTCGCATCGAAGAGATTTTCGCAGAAGTATCTGCGGCTGTTGCCCAAGGCGAGCGACTGATAGTTCTTTCAGACCGAGATTCTTCATCGGATTTAGCGCCGATTCCGTCGTTACTTCTAACAAGCGCGGTACATCACCATTTGATTAGAGAGCGCAATCGAACCAAGGTCGGCTTGATTGTCGAAGCTGGCGATGTTAGAGAAGTTCACCATGTTGCGCTCTTGATTGGCTATGGAGCCGCAGCCGTAAATCCATATCTAGCAATGGAGTCGGTGGAGAATTTAGTTCGAACTGGTGTTGTGGCGGGTATCTCGCCAGAAACTGCGGTTCGCAATCTGGTAAAGGGCTTGGGCAAAGGCCTGCTTAAAGTCATGAGCAAAATGGGTATCTCGACGGTAGCTTCGTATACCGGCGCGCAAGTGTTTGAAGCAATTGGACTTTCGCAAGATTTAGTGGACAAGTATTTCACGGGAACGCCATCTCGATTAGGCGGCATTGGGCTGGAAGTTATCGCTCGAGAATGCGCCCTGCGACATGCACAGGCATATCCTGCAAGTGGAATTTCGCCATCACATCGAACCCTTAATGTCGGGGGCGAGTATCAATGGCGCAGAGAAGGCGAACCTCACTTATTTGATCCAGAAACTATCTTCCGACTGCAACATGCCACGCGAACCGGCAAGATCGAGATTTTCCGTGAGTATACAAAACAGATAAATGAGCAAGCTGAAAAAGTTATGACTTTGCGTGGCCTTTTCCAGTTCAAGTCAGGTGTAAATTCTGCAGCCCCAATTTCAGAAGTTGAACCAGTTTCAGAAATCATTAAGAAGTTTTCAACTGGCGCCATGTCTTATGGCTCCATTAGTCAAGAAGCACATGAGACATTAGCAATTGCCATGAATCGCATCGGTGCAAAAAGTAACACGGGTGAAGGCGGTGAAGACCCAGAGCGCTATTTGATTCAAGCCAACGGTGACTCTAAGAGATCTGCTATCAAACAGGTGGCATCAGGTCGCTTTGGTGTAACTAGTGAGTACCTTGTTAATGCAGATGACATTCAAATCAAAATGGCACAAGGCGCTAAACCTGGTGAAGGTGGGCAACTTCCTGGCCACAAGGTTTACCCTTGGATTGCAAAAACCAGGTATTCAACGCCGGGTGTGGGATTGATTTCACCGCCGCCACATCACGATATTTATTCCATCGAAGACTTGGCGCAGTTAATTCACGACCTTAAGAATGCCAATGACCAAGCTCGAATACATGTGAAGCTAGTTTCCGAAGTTGGCATTGGCACAGTTGCCGCGGGCGTTGCCAAAGCTCACGCTGATGTCGTGTTGGTTTCTGGCCATGATGGCGGCACGGGAGCTTCGCCGCTTACGAGCCTTAAGCATGCGGGCGCTCCTTGGGAGATCGGCCTTGCCGAAACTCAGCAAACTTTACTTATGAACGGACTCCGGGATCGAATTGTGGTCCAGGCGGATGGACAACTAAAGACTGGGCGCGATGTTGTGATTGCTGCGCTGCTTGGTGCCGAGGAGTTTGGCTTTGCCACTGCGCCACTTGTTGTGATGGGTTGCATCATGATGCGCGTTTGCCACTTGGATACCTGTCCAGTTGGTGTTGCCACTCAAAATCCACAGCTTCGAGAAAAGTTCCAAGGGCAAGCAGATCATGTTGTTAATTTCTTTGAATTTATTGGCCAAGAAGTTAGAGAAATTCTTGCTGAACTTGGTTTGCGCAGCATAGCCGAAGCAGTCGGTCGCGTTGATTTGCTCGACACAGTTGCCGCAATTGATCATTGGAAATTGCAAGGAATAGACCTTTCACCGATTTTTCACTCACCAGTTGAACTTGGCTCGGTAAGTCTGCGACAAACGACACTGCAAGATCACGGCCTTGCTCACGCGCTAGACAATCAGTTGATTGACCTTTGTGCCCCAGCGATTCAGGAAGGCAAGCAAGTAACTGCTGAACTGCCAATTCGAAATGTCAATCGAACTGTGGGCACCATGTTGGGATCGCGAGTAACGCGCAAGTGGGGCGGGCAAGGACTTCCTGAGGACACGATTCAACTGAACTTCAAGGGCTCAGCCGGCCAGTCTTTCGGAGCATTCATTCCCGCTGGCATAACTTTGCGTTTACATGGCGATGCAAATGACTATGTCGGCAAGGGGCTTTCTGGCGGCAAAGTTATTGTGCAGCCCGCAACAGAAACAAACTTTGCTGCTGAAGAAAACATCATTGCCGGAAATGTTATTGGGTACGGCGCTACCTCAGGCAAAATTTTGCTTCGTGGAAAGACAGGGGAGCGATTTGCGGTGCGAAACTCTGGAGCAACTTTGATTGCGGAGGGCGTTGGCGATCATGGCTGCGAATATATGACTGGCGGAATCGTTGTAATTCTGGGACCAACTGGTAGAAACTTTGCTGCAGGTATGTCGGGAGGAGTCTCCTATCTCCTTGACATTCAAAAGTCCAAGGTAAATCTTGGAATGGTTTCGTTGCAGAGTCTGAATGCAAAAGATCGCGAGCTATTGAGCGAGTTGCTAACTGAGCACCTTCGAGAAACCGGTTCAACGGTAGCGCAAAGTTTGCTGGCCGATTGGACCGTGGGCGCTGATCGAATCACCAAGGTTATGCCAAGGGAATATCATCGCGTCCTGGAATTGCAATCACGAGCAATTGAAGATGGCTTGGATCCAAATACTGAATTGATGAAACTGTTTGCGGTAAGTGGGAGTAAAAATGGGTGACCCAAGAGGATTTTTGGATGTTCCAGCCCAACACCCAAAGCGCCGACCAGTTGATGTGCGCATTCAAGACTGGCGTGAGGTTTACCAAGACTTTGAATCAAGTGCGGTGCGTAAGCAAGCGGGCAGATGTATGGATTGTGGAATACCGTTTTGCCATAATGCTTGTCCACTTGGAAATCTGATTCCAGAATGGAACGATTTAGTTTTCTCAGATGATTGGCGATTAGCATCCGAGCGTCTACATGCTACAAACAACTTCCCAGAATTTACCGGCAGACTTTGCCCAGCACCGTGTGAGTCGGCATGCGTAGTAGGAATATCTGGGGATCCAGTAACAATTAAACAAGTAGAGGTCTCGATTATTGATCGCGCTTGGGACGCTGACTATGTCCAGCCCATGCCACCTGAGCGATTAAGCGGAAAGACTGTTGCAGTAATTGGATCAGGGCCAGCTGGGTTAGCAGCTGCTCAACAATTGGCGCGAACTGGTCACACCGTCGCTGTGTATGAACGATCAGACCGAATCGGGGGTTTGCTGCGCTACGGAATTCCAGAATTCAAAATGGAAAAGCACCACATCGATCGCCGGCTAATGCAAATGCAGGCTGAAGGCGTTAAATTCCGAACTGGTGTTGAAGTTGGCGTTGACATTTCGGCCAGTGAATTACGTTCCCGTTACGACGCGATCATTTTGGCAACGGGAACTGCGGTTCCGCGTGATTTAAATGTTCCTGGCCGAGAGTTGAAGGGCATTTATCAAGCAATGGATTATTTGCCGAGCGCAAATCGCGCAAACTATGGCGAGTATGCAGATGCAGCCATCGAGGTGGCTGGAAAGAATGTCGTGATCATCGGCGGCGGAGACACTGGTGCAGATTGCTTGGGAACTGCATTGCGTCAAGGCGCAGCATCAGTCACTCAGTTAGAAATCATGCCGCAACCGCCACAATCCAGATCTGATGAAGCGCCGTGGCCAACACACCCACTGTTATATAGAGTGACTAGCGCCCACGAAGAAGGCGGTCAACGAACTTACAGTGTTTCAACTAAGAAGTTCTTGGGTGAAGGCTCACTAACGGGAATTGAAGTTGTTGATGTCGAATTCGACGGAACACAATTCAATGAAGTTATTGGATCAAATCGAGTGGTTCCTGTCGACATTGTGTTCTTGGCATTGGGTTTCACTGGCCCAGAAACTCAAGTACTCACCAATCAGCTGGATCTAGAACTTGATGGCAGAGGTAATTTTGGCCGTAACGATTCTTATGCAACCAACATCGAAGGCGTGTTTGTTGCAGGAGATGCCGGCCGAGGTCAGTCCTTAATTGTCTGGGCAATTGCAGAAGGCAGATCGGTCGCAGCCCATGTTGACTCATTCCTAAGCGGTAGCTCAACTTTGCCAATTCCTATCGCGGCAACCGCTAAACCACTAGGTACCTGACGGCTTCAGAACTAAAAGGCTAGGCCTAAAGCCGCGGGCATAGACTTGGTTAGTGATTTGCGCCGGCAAGGATAGTTGCCTCGATGCCTGACATATCAAAACCTAGTAGTCGTCATGCGGGCAGATCAGTTTCGCTGTCGTTGCTGGGCAATGGCTTGGCGGGTACTGCGGGCACGGTTGCGGCACTTTACGCTCTAAATACTCCATCGCCTGTGATTGGATTTGCGCGCTTGGCAATAGGTGCGATTACTTTGCTTCTGCTTGCACCGTTCTTTGGTGGAAAGTTAAGGCACCTGCCTAGGTTAATAACTCGCCCTGGCATCTGGATTATGGCAGCTAGCTCGGCGTCCTATCAAGCATTTTTCTTTGCATCAGTTGAGCGAACTGGAGTGGCGACAGCAGCGCTAATCACAGTTGGCTGCATTCCAGTTTCGGCAGGAATTGTGGGCTGGATCTTTCTGCGCGAACGTCTGAGCAAAATCTGGTTTCTCTCGACTGCAATTGCAATTTCAGGTTTAGTTATTGCATCCATTGGGGAGCTACAAACTAATGATGCAACCGGTCTGCTCTATGCCGTAATTGCTGGATCTGGAATCGGTGCCTACATAAATGCAGCCAAGGTAGAGGTTCGCGCGGGCGGCCATTCAATGCAGCTACCAGGCATGGCTTTCTTACTTGGCTCCGTTGGACTGTTCTTTATTGTACGAAGTGATCTGCTACAAGTGCAGTGGACGACACAGACTATTTTGCTAGCGGTTTACCTTGGCGCGGTAACAATGGGAATCGCTAATGGAATTCAAATCGTTGGCCTAAAAGGAATAAGCCCTGGCGTTGCGTCCACGATGATGCTGGCAGATCCAGTGACTGCAGCCGTACTAGGTGTTGTCGTATTGAACCAGCAACCAACTTTAAATGGCGCTGTGGGACTTGTATTAGTAGTTATTGGATTAGCTATGCAGAGCTTTTCTGCTACGCA
>JBIIFI010000054.1:0-5991 GCA_044237405.1 Candidatus Nanopelagicales bacterium
TTTTTCGCTGCCGATGCAGGCGATTTCTTCGCCTTTGCATCGGAACTTGAAGTTGCGGCTGGAGCTTTTTTAGCAGGAGCTGCCTTCTTCGCTGGAGCGGCAGCCTTTGCAGGTGTGGCCTTCTTCGCTGGAGCAGCAGCTTTCTTAGCAACTGGCTTTTCTGCGGCAGGTGCAGCAGGTGCAGCAGCTTTAGTTGGTGCAGCCTTAACTGGCGCAGCCTTCTTAGCAACTACTGGCTTAGCCTTAGCAGTTGCCTTGTCACCAGCAGCGATTTTTTCGCTACCAATAGAAATGATTTGTACATCAGTTAGGTCTGCACGATGTCCTTGACGACGACGGTAACCAGTCTTGTTCTTGTAACGAAGAATTTCGATTTTTGGTCCACGGTTGTGGTCAATAACTTCAGCAGTAACGGTGACGCCTTTAGCGTCGGTGTTGACCTTGTCGCCATCCACGATCAAAACAGTTGGAAGTACCACTGTCTCGCCTGGCTTGGCTTGAACGCGGTCAAGGCTAATTAGGTCGCCAACGGCAACTTTCTCCTGGCGGCCACCAGCACGAACGATCGCGTACACGAGGTATCTCCTTGAACTAATGCTTGTTTCGGGTGAAAACCCTAAGTCTTAAGCCTCATAAGGTTACGGACTCAAGGGCCTTAGGGTCAAACCGAGACCGGCTCTTCGGGGTTGGATTCTGCGGCTATTTCTGCGGAATGGTCATGAGAATGGTCATTATTTCCCTTTTTAGCCTTATTTTTAGGGGTTTTACCAGCATCGAGGCCATCCATGTTCACAACAGCGCCGCGACCCTGACAGTGGTCACAGGTCTCGCTGAAAACTTCTAATAATCCTGCTCCAATGCGCTTTCGGGTCATCTGAACTAGCCCCAATGAGGTCACTTCAGCTACCTGATGCTTAGTGCGATCCCGTCCGAGGCATTCAATTAAGCGGCGAATAACTTGGTCGCGGTTGCTTTCCTGCACCATGTCGATGAAGTCGATAACGATAATTCCGCCGATATCGCGAAGTCTAAGTTGGCGAACAATTTCTTCAGCCGCTTCCATGTTGTTTTTGGTCACGGTTTGTTCAAGGCTGCCACCTTGTCCAATGAATTTTCCAGTGTTTACATCAACCACAGTCATGGCTTCAGTTCTGTCAATAACTAGCGAACCACCGGAAGGTAGGTAGACCTTGCGATCTAAAGCCTTAGCGATCTGTTCATCAATTCGATACTCAGCAAATACATCGTTGGTACCGACATACTTTTCAAGTCGATCCGCTAAATCTGGAGCAACATAAGACACATACTGTTCCACAGTTTCCCAAGCATCTGCGCCAGAGACAATTAGCTTCTTAACATCTTCATTGAAAATGTCGCGTACGACCTTGATAGAAATATCAGGCTCACCATAAAGCATGGTCGGTGGCGAAGCAGTTTTTGACTTAAGTTCAATGTCTGACCACTGCGCGGCAAGTCGAGCCACATCGCGACCGATTTCTTCTTCAGTTGCGCCTTCGGCTGCGGTGCGAACAATTACGCCAGCATCTTCTGGCACTACTGCCTTCAAGATTGTCTTAAGGCGAGAGCGCTCACGATCTGGAAGCTTGCGAGAAATGCCAGTCATCGGATTGTTTGGCACATAAACCAAGAAACGACCGGGTAGCGAGATCTGACTTGTTAGGCGTGCGCCCTTTTGACCAACCGGATCTTTAGTTACCTGCACCAAAACTGTGTCACCGGACTTAAGCGCAGTTTCAATTTTCTTTGGTTGGCCATCTAGTCCGGCAGCATCCCAGTTAACTTCGCCCGCGTAAAGCACAGCATTTCTGCCCTTGCCGATATCTACGAATGCAGCTTCCATACCTGGCAATACGTTTTGGACGCGACCTAAGTACACGTTGCCCACAAGTGAACCGCTGCTGGATTGGTTGATGTAATGCTCAACGGCAATGCCATCTTCGAGAACTGCAATCTGGGTGCGAGCGCCTTGCTGACGAACAACCATTACGCGTTCAACATTTTCGCGGCGTGCTAGGAATTCAGATTCAGTCAAGATTGGTGCGCGGCGGCGTCCGGAATCTCGACCATCGCGACGGCGGGCGCGCTTGGCATCTAGCCTTGTCGATCCAGAGTCATTGTCTGAACCATCGCGGGTGCGCTTGCGGCTGCGCTTGCGAGCTGATGCTGCCTCCGCGGATTCAGTTGCGTCGCCTTCACTTGGGTCATCGGTTGAATCGTCTGAATCTTCATTTTCAACACCACTGGCTGTTTTCGCACGGCTCTTGTTCTTACCGCCGCGACGATTACGATTTCGGTTGCGATTGCTGTTAGTGCGCTCTTCCCCACCATCGGCATCCTCAGATTGCGATGAAACTTCGGGCGCTTCAGATGATGCTGCCTTCTTTACAGGCGCCTTCTTTTTCTGGCCCTTTTTGGCAACAGATGGAACACCATCTTCAGTTGCAGCACTCGCGGCTGCCTTTTTCTTAGCTGGCGTTACCGCAGTAACTGGAGCTGCCTGAAAAACTGGAACTGCAATTGGGGCCTTTTTTGCGACAGCCTTTTTCTTTGCTGGCGCCTTTTCGACTTTCTCAGCCTTTTCAACTTTGGCAGCAGGGGCATCAACTGGTGGGCCAGCAGGTCGTCCTGCGGCACGTCGACGTGGTTTAGATTCTGGTGTTACATCGTTCTCCGACATGAAAGTCGTCTCCTATCGCACGCATTACCTATGCCGAAGCAGTTCGGTCTTGCGTTCACTCACGCCCTGGGGCGCATAAGCCTATGTAGTGACGATGTCGGGCTCACGCTTGTGTGGCTTCACGGTCCAAGGTGAAAGGATCTCCTACGGACCAACCATCTTCAAGCAAAGGACCCTGCGCTAGTCGAGTTACCCGAGGTGGGATCTCCTGCGCGAAGTCCGCAACTTTTGTCAGAGCTGCCAGAACATCGTCGGGTCGAACAGCTGGCACGCCATGCCGAACGACTACTTGAAGTATTGCACAATCAGCGCCCATCTCCACATTTGCCCGAATTACTGCGGTTCTGGCGTCAAATGTCCGGATTCCAGATTTAGTCATACGTTCCACTAAAACCTCAGTTAAAGACATAAAAGTAGCCACTGCAGATTCCAAAGTTTCCTTGGTCATGCCCGGCAACTCAATCTGCCAATGACTTGCCTCAAGTCGAGCCACAAAGTCAGGGGTACGAGCTTCAACCACTGCCAAAATGTCCAGGCCTGGCGGCAAAACTTCATCTAGAACTGCGCGCAATTTCTCGGGGTCCACTTGTTGCACTACGCCGATTTCAACATATTCAGCTTCACTGGCAACACCTGTGGGAGCGGCATTTGCATAAGAAATTTTTGGATGTGGCGAGAACCCAGCGCTGTATGCCATGGGAACTCCGGCGCGCTTTAAGGCGCGTTCGAATGCGCGCTGAAAATCGCGATGTGAAGTAAAGCGAAGTCGATCTCGTTTAGCGTGTTGAATTCTTAATTTCTGAACCGCAGGAATTATCTCGCGACCAGGATCGCGATCACGCGCCACTGGTAGCAGCTACTCGCGAAGGAATCGTTGGCATTGGCAACATCACTGCGTTAGTTGGACCAACTTGAATTTCAGTTCCCATGTGATCACAAACACCACAATCAAAACATGGTGTCCATCGGCAGTCATCCACTTCAACTTCAGATAACGCGTCTTGCCAATCATCCCAAAGCCATTCTTTGTCTAAACCTGAATCTAAATGATCCCAAGCTAAAACTTCAGACAAGTCGCGCTCACGAATTGTGTACCAATCTACGTCAACTACTTCATCTGCAAATGCGATTTCGGCAGCAGCCATCCATCGGTCGTAAGAGAAGTACTCACTCCAGCCATCAAAGCGTTGGCCATCTCGCCACACTTGTTCAATAACTTTTCCGACGCGACGATCGCCACGGGATAACAAACCTTCGACAACACCTGGTTTACCATCGTGGTAACGCACACCAATTGATTTTGCGAACGCTTTATCCTGACGAATCGCATCGCGAAGTTTGTATAACCGCGCATCAGTAGTTTCGTGATCAAGTTGAGCTGCCCATTGGAATGGGGTATGCGGTTTTGGCACAAAGCCACCGATTGATACCGTGCAACGAATATCATTTCGCCCGGTGGCTTCGCGGCCAGCTTTAATAACTTCGTGTGCAAGTCGAGCGATCTGTAATACATCTTCATCTTCTTCAGTTGGCAGTCCGCACATGAAGTACAACTTCACTTGGCGCCAGCCTGAGGCATAAGCAGCTGTAACTGTTCGGATCAAGTCTTCTTCGGTCACCATCTTGTTGATTACCCGACGAATGCGCTCACTTCCACCTTCTGGGGCAAAAGTTAGGCCACTTCGACGACCATTGCGCGAAAGTTCGTTTGCTAAGTCAATGTTGAATGCATCTACTCGCGTACTTGGTAGCGAAAGTGAAGTCTGGGTGTCTTCGTACCGATCTGCTAAACCTTTAGCAATTTCAGCGATTTCGCTGTGATCTGCACTAGAAAGTGAAAGCAAGCCAATTTCTTCATAGCCAGTCTTGGCCAAACCATTTGCCACCATGTCAGCAATAGTTGTCATGGAGCGTTCGCGTACTGGACGAGTGATCATGCCAGCTTGGCAGAATCTGCAGCCTCTTGTGCAGCCACGGAAAATTTCTACGCTCATGCGCTCATGAACGCTTTCCGCGATTGGGACTAGCGGCGCCTTTGGGTAAGGCCATTCATCGAGATCCATCACAGTGTGCTTTGCAACACGCCATGGCACACCTGGGCGATTAGGCGCTACCCGGCGAATTCTGCCATCTTCTAAATACTCGACATCGTAAAAAGCCGGCACATACATCACGCCAGATTTTGCTAACCGAAGCAGCAACTCTTCACGCCCACCAGGACTGCCAGCATTCTTAAAATCGGCAATGATGTCTGTGATTGCAAGGACTGCTTGTTCACCGTCTCCAAGAACTGCGCCATCAATAAACATCGCAATTGCTTCTGGATTGAAAGCCGCGTGGCCTCCTGCAATAACTAATGGGTGTGTGTCATCGCGATCAACTGCGTGTAATGGCACACCTGCAAGATCGATAGCTGTGAGCATGTTGGTGTAGCCAAGTTCAGTTGAAAACGAAACTCCCAGCGCGTCAAAGGCTCCCACAGGTCTGTGCGCATCAACAGTGAATTGTGGCACGCCAGTTTCGCGCATTAACTTCTCTAAATCTGGCCAAACTGCATAAGTGCGTTCGCAAAGTGTGTCTTGGCGTTCATTTAATACTTCATAAAGAATCTGGACACCTTGATTAGGAATGCCAACTTCATAAGCATCTGGATACATCAAGCACCAGCGCACTACGGTGTCGTCCCAATGCTTAATGACGGCGTTTAATTCGCCACCAACGTATTGAACAGGTTTTTGCACCCGAGGCAATAACTGTTCCAGTGCCGGAAATACAGACTGGACTGTCATTTAGAACCCTTTACAAATTGGGAAAGAACAGAGCAATTTCGCGCGCTGCTGATTCTGGTGAATCCGAACCGTGCGAAACATTTAGTTGAGTTTCAGTTGCCAGGTCGCCGCGGATCGTGCCCATGGCAGCGTTCGCTGGATTCGTAGCACCCATCATGGTTCGCCATGCGGTGATGGCTTCGTTGCCTTCAATTACTGCAGCCACAAGTGGCCCGCCAGTGATGAAGTCAACAAGATCCTTAAAGAACGGCTTGTCTGAATGTTCACCGTAGTGAGTTTCAGCAATTGAGCGTTCTAAAGTTCGCATCTCAAGGGCAACAATTTTGAAGCCTTTAAGCTCAATACGCGAAATAACTTCGCCAATAAGGCCGCGTTGGACACCATCTGGTTTTACTAGGACAAGGGTACGTTCTGACATGCTCTTAATCTTAAAGGGTTTCTTGGGCTGCCTTAGCCTCGTCGACTTTCTTGCTCAACACAATGGCAAGTCCCCAAATCAATAGG
>JBIIFI010000055.1:0-5870 GCA_044237405.1 Candidatus Nanopelagicales bacterium
CATTTAACTGGTGGCTAAAGATCTCCCCTAAAGTTTTGCAAACTCTTGGAATTGTCTTCTTGGCTGGCTACGCCTGGCCCATCATTAATCCAGAACTTTCAACATCACTTCGTTCGCTTTGCACTTGGACCCTGATCATAATCTGGGGTTTCTTTACTCTTGATTATTTTGCCCGCTTATCAATGGCCGAGGACAAGAAAATTTTTGTTAGCAAAAACTTATTAGACCTGGCAGCTGTTGCATTGCCATTCCTGCCACTCCTGCGGGCAATTCGCGCTCTTGTTGCGGTAACTGTTCTATCTAGACGAAATCGAGGTTCTCGCAGTCAGCAGGTAACCACTTCCGTGGTCACTCTTGCATTTGCAACCTGGTTTGTTGCTGGACTGGCTGTAACTGAAGCTGAGCGTCACATTGAAGGCTCCAACATCCAGGGCGTTGGAGATGGTTGGTGGTGGGCAATTACCACTATGGCCACAGTTGGATACGGAGACACCTTCCCAATCTCGACGCAAGGTCGAATTGTTGGAACTGCGCTAATGATTATGGGCGTTGCGTTACTTGGAACAATCACTGCATCTATTGCATCAAATTTTAATATGACAAATTCCGAAGATAAGGCTGATCACACGAAATCTACTAAGGCAACAGAATCCTTGAGTAAAGTTCAATCCGATTTGGAAAAATTGCAAAAGCGAATGACTGAACTTGAAAACAAACTAGATAACTAAGCTCAATAGTTAGTTTTCAGTAAGTCCACTCAAATCGGTTGGCACATCAACACTGTGTGACATTAAGTCCTCGGCGTTTATGTACTCAAGTGCTGCTTCATTAGTTGCCGCCAAAACAACACCGCAGGCAGCGCCGTCCTCGAGTGCTTGTTGCCACCGCGGAGCACATACAGCCCAGCGATCCCCTGGCTTTAAGCCAGCAAACCCAAACTGAGGTGCTGGAGTTGAGAGATCATTTCCAACAGACTTTTGATGTTCTAAGAATTCAGCTGAAACGACTGCGCAAACAGTATGACTTCCATAGTCCGATTCATCAGTGGTTGTGAACCCATCTCGAAAATATCCGGTAACTGGGTCAAGCCCACACATTTCTAATGGCTCGCCGAACACATTCTTTTGCATACTCCAAGACTCTCACAGCACTGCTACTAAAGCAGGTTTTGGATCGTCAAAGACTAAGACCTATGAAACTAACTAACCTTCACGATTCGCTTGACGTTCATTGGCAACCATCGAGTATTGCCTTTTGCCTTAAGAGTTACCGTGCAGTTACCTTTCTTCGTCGCAGTTACTAGCCACCCAGTCTGTGTGGTGGTTGTCTTTTTTCCAACTTTTTTCGTTACGGTAATCTTAGTGGTCTTGCAGGCGCCTGCTGAGCTGACGGTCAAAGCAAGTCCGGCTTTCGTTTTCATAGTGAACTTAATAGTCTTCTTTACTTTCAATACCTCTGGAACCGTAGGAGAAGCTTGAGCCTTTAGGACTATCGGTTTCGGGGCTGCTGAAGTCTTTAATGCTGCAACGTTTTCTGCCCACGCTCCAACAGCATTATCGCCGTAGGATCCAAAATTCATTCGCTTTGCTCTAACTCTGAATTCGTAATCTGTAGATCGACTTAATCCAGAAATCAAAGTGCTCATCACGGTGTTCGCAGTGGCTGGTATTGAAGTTGGCGAAGTCCAACTTCCGCTAGAACCCACCCGATAGCTAAGTTCATAGTGTGTTGCAGTTGCAACGGGGCTCCAACTCACCGAGACATTGGTTCCGGAATTCTGAGCGCTCAGACTAGTTGGTGTCGCTGATAACGACTCACAATCCGTTCTCAAACTCGGGATCTCAATTAGCCCTTCTGATTCTGTTATGGTTCTTGCGGCATTCTTGGAAATCTCAACCGCGGTTCGATCACAACCAGGTTCATAACTCATTCGACCTGTAAGTGCTGAAATTGAAACACTCTGATCGCTCTCAAGGCGGATCCACCAGTTAGATTGGATCTCATCGGCATCCAACCTAAGCCAAGATGGACGACTTGAGCCTCCGTGATTTGCGTTTGGCCTAGGTTCAAATATGTGAGTTACTAACTCTGAATTGCTATCGCCATGAACGTTGTTAATGCCTGCACCTTCACTCGCGACAATCCAATCCGATGACCCGTCAGAGTCTGGTTCCTCTCCACTTAAATTCGTGGTGCCGTTTGGTGAAAGCGACGTAGCCTCTACTCTCATCGTCGAAGATAGGTTTTGTGACCCACCGAACCAGAGCTGATTTTGGTAAGTGTCATACTTGTCAAGATTTGTCACGTCAATGTTTGAACTCATCCAATCGCCAGATTTAGTGACAAATCGACTTAACTGTGCCGAAACGCCAGCATCTACCAATCCGTCTTGAACAAATTGCTTGCCACAAATGATCTCAGTGCCCTGCGAAGAAACCTTCCTTATGGCCGGATTTGTTGGGGTATTAATGCAGGTTAGAGAATTTGATGCCCAAGACGAACCAAGTTTAAAAATGGCTGCTGAAGTCATTTCATCCCAGTAAACTCCAGGACCCACCAGTTGCCAAGTCTTGTCTGATTCAGTTACGCGTATGTCTGCGGTTTCAGTTCCATAAACAGAGTGCAACAAAGCTTCAATCCAGTTGATGCTAGGAACCACTTCAAAATTTGAGCTTAGGTAACTTGCTTGACCTCGACCAATCTCAAACTTAGTAACTGCCGATAAATAACTTGTCTCCGTATATGCGCCGTATAAACTCGTTGCGTTTGAATTTATCGAATTCATTGCCACATAAAATGCATCGTCAAACTTGAGCACTAGTTGACTTAAATCTTGGACGACATTCTCACCTGATGCGTAATCCGTAATCGGCAAGCTTGTGCCGAGTGAGTCGGTGGCGTTTGATTTTGGAACAGGAACACCACTTTGCCATTGCTCAACTTTAAGAACTCCAGCTGGGATTCCAATTATGTTTTCCAGTTCGGTTCGGTGCTGAGAGGCTCCCACCATGACTATTCGACCGCCGTCACGGACCCACTGTGCTAGATATGCCATGCCAGATGTTTGCAACATTTGAGAACCCAATAACTCAGATTCGGTTTCTGGCAAAACCAATACATCAGCATCCGCTAAGGCGCTATCCCAAGCACTTTCTGATCCGTCGCCTCCATCAAAGAACGTTGTAGCCAAAGCAACAGGTGCACTAGGATCGCAAAGAATTCTTGCAATCGCCGAGTCACTATCTGCATCAGTTTGATTTTGGTCAAGATCTGAAATATCTCTATATTTACTCAACAGAACAATATTCAAGGATTGCGGATCTTGTGGATCAACTTGAGTGAAGCCGCCAACAGATTCACACGTAAGTGGCTCGATTCCATTTACTCCAAGGATGAATTCGACTGAACTTGTTCCAGCCAAGTTATGTGCAGTTAGCGCGTACTCGACTAAGTCAGTCATTTCTGTTGGAGTACCTAAGATTTCACCAGTTGAAAAATTGAGTGAAAGTCCGTCTGGTAATGCTGGGCTTACCGAGAAATACGAAATGTCACCACCTGTAGCGGTAAACCAGCTCTGTTGGCCTGTAGTAAATGATTTGTTTACGTTGGCGGAGAAGTTGGTACCTTCAGCAGTGAGCACGGGTGAAATGATTACATTTTCTTCGGTATGTGCATCGATGATTTCTTGAGCCTGAGCTGGGGACAAAATGTACGAGAAAGTTAATGTTTCAGATGCGCCAGCAGGCAGCACATCTACATCAAAGCTGATTCCGATTCCTGAGTCGTTAAACACGTTGGATCCACGTGCTACCAATACAGTGTCGCAACCTTGACCTTGATCGCAAAATTCCCCACCTTCATAGAAGGCATTGGCTGGCTTTGCAAAGAAACTAAGTTGCTCTATGCCCACCCGACTATTCGAATCCGTGGAAATCAAACCAAGATAAGAGTGAGGAGCAGTCAGATCTGTTGGTCTACCGTTGTCATTGCAATCATCCATCATGATTGATGAAACAAGCGATACACCGTCATTTGTATCTGCCTGAGCCACTACGGTATTCAGGCTACTCCAGCCCCCCTCATTTGCACGGCAGGCATAAACATTGGCATCGTTATCTACTTGACGGGAATAATACACATCAGTTAGGTCTGTTCCGGAATTGTTTGTCAGAGTTACGGTTACGTCAAGGCGCTGATCGTTCACTGGTACAGCGGCGACCTGCGTTACTTGTAAACCATTGGGCATGACTTCTGAGACCCAAGTGCTTTGCGCAAGCTCATCAGTAACAACCGTTAATTCGCTAAGGCGAGCAATGTCGGTATCTCGATGATTATTGAAGTAGGAGGTTCCACCAACATCTATGCCAAAACCTTCAAATGGATCGCCTGGAAGAAAGAAGTCACCATCATCTCGGCCAACTCCCCAGCCGTCTTTGCCACGATCTGAAATGAATCCAATCCTTCCTTCACCCTCATCATCACGAGGGTGATATCCAATCGGTGCTGATCCAGCACTACCAAAGTGTCCATTTCCACCAATTCCCACTTCGGCGAAGTTTCCTTGCAGGAATCGATCATCTCCATTGAAGGGTCTATCCACGCGAATTGTGAACGTCTGCGAGGCGAGGACTTCTTCATTTTCGTCAAGTGCTCTCAAAGTGAAATCGAAATCACCTGACTCATCAGGTGTACCCTCCAAGACCCCTAGTGGCGTAACACTCATTCCATCTGGTAGTCCGGAAGCTGTCCAGCTTGCTGGAGCAGTGCCCGAAGTTGTGAACTGTAAATCTTCATATGCTTCAAATTGTGTAGCCGCAGGAATGTCTATCGAGTTGATGGATGTTGGTTCGAATCGTATCGAGTTACCTTCTATGAACACAGCTGGTGAATAGCCCTGGTCGTTTGCGTTAGCAATAACCATTGTTACTGTAACTGGTGTTTCGGAGTCAGCGAAACTACTAACATCCGAACTGCAAGTCATGGTTGACGTGACGGTTGCTGCGTGTAAGTCCGAATCAAATGGTACATAACTTGCTAGGCGGGCTTCAAGAGCGTTAGCGGAGGTTACAAAACGTTGTTCTGGTGTTGTCCCATTTACCTGCGGCACAAGTGCACAGGAATGCGCTTGGTCAATACCGCCTACAAACAATCCAAATCCATCCGGAAATTCATAAACATACCCATCTTGTTCAGTTTCTGTTCCGGCGAGGGCATATTCAAACTTTAAGAAGTCGTCAGTTGGCGTTACATCAAACTGCAGTACCGTCATGCCATTGACGCATGCTAGGGAAGGACCAAGGGAAGGACCATCTGATTCAGCGTCACAAACTGGTTCGTATTCGCCAGTAGGTTCGTCAGGAACCCAACTCTCTTGCGACTGCAAAAAAGCATCAAAATCTGCATAAACGCCTTCGTACCTCAATCGATCCTGAGGTGATGTGAATTTATTTAACCTTTCAGACTCAGAGTCAAATGGCGTTACGCCACTGCCACGTTCAAACGTTCTAACGTCCAAAAGTGGAGCCATCACAATTCCACTTTCTATACCAATGGTATTTGACCCATTTTCTTCGAAAGTACCAATCGATTTTGATGTGATGCCTTCTATGTAGCTTGAGCCATTAACTGTCGCGTTAGTCACAGGAACATCTCCTGCGATTTGTTGGGCAATTTCACTAGCAGTTAGCACATTAGCTTCAGCTGCCGTTTCAACAAGTAAGTCAGAGTCATGTCGCTCATCGGCCAGACTTGGCACACCGCGAATTTCAGAGTCAAATATGAAATCTGGATCTGGATCTGGGAAATCTAGACCCATATAAGTCGCGTATACGCGGAAAGTGTACTGCTCTCTCTCTAGTAGGCCATCAATT
>JBIIFI010000056.1:0-5678 GCA_044237405.1 Candidatus Nanopelagicales bacterium
TCCGAGAGAAGTATGCGCACCTTCTTGCCGAACAAGAATCTGGCGAAACGGTCGGTATCGCAGGGCGCATTATGTTTATGCGTAACACTGGCAAACTCTGCTTCGCACAATTACAAGCTGGTACGGGCGAAACCATCCAGGCCATGCTTTCATTTGATCGAATCGGTGAAGAGAGTTTAGATTCCTGGAAGGCACTCGTAGACATCGGCGACATCGTTGCAGTCGTAGGCGAAGTCATTAGCAGCAAACGTGGCGAACTTTCGGTAATGACAGATGCTTGGCACATGGCTGCAAAAGCGCTCCGGCCGTTACCTAACCCACATAAGCCAATGGGCGAAGAAACTCGAGTTCGCCAGCGTTATGCAGATTTGATTATGCGCGACACCGCAAGAACCGTAGCCAGATTGCGTCCGGCAACGCTGGCAAGTTTGCGAGCTAGTTTTGCAAAGCGCGACTACATAGAAGTTGAAACACCAATGTTGCAAACTATGCATGGTGGTGCAGCTGCGCGGCCTTTCGTAACATCGTCAAATGCCTTTGATATGCAATTGTTCTTGCGCATTGCACCTGAACTTTTCTTAAAGCGATGCGTAGTTGGTGGCATTGAGCGGGTATTTGAAATTAATCGGAATTTCCGTAATGAAGGCGCTGACTCAACACACTCGCCAGAGTTTGCGATGCTGGAGTATTACCAGGCTTATGCGGACTACAACGATATGGCGACTTTGACCCGAGAACTTATTCAGGAAGCTGCATTAGCGGTTCATGGCAGTTTGAATTATGAATTAGTTGACGGTGGCACTCGCGATCTATCTGGCGATTGGGATCAGATCTCAGTCTTCCCGTCAGTGAGTAAAGCGATTGGTCAAGAGATCACACCTGAGACTCCAATTGAAACTCTCCACAAACTTTGTGCTGATGCCGGCATCACGCATGATCCAAAAGCCATACATGGAAAACTTGTTGAAGAACTTTTAGAACATTATGTTGTCGACAATCTAAAGCGACCAACATTTGTTATGGACTATCCAGTTGATACTTCGCCGTTGGTTCGAGAGCACCGGGTCTTTAAGGGGACTGCTGAAAAGTGGGATCTGTACATCGAAGGCTACGAAGCTGGAACTGGTTATTCAGAATTAATTGACCCAGTGATTCAACGCGAGCGCTTAATTGAGCAGTCATCCCTCAAAGCTGGTGGCGACGCCGAGGCAATGCAGTTAGATGAAGACTTCCTGCGCGCCCTGGAATACGGCATGCCACCAAGCGGTGGTGTTGGTATGGGAATCGATCGGTTACTGATGACTTTGACTGGATTGAACATTCGAGAAACCATTTTGTTCCCGCTGGTAAAGCCGGAGTAACTATGGCAATAACAGTAAGACCAGCACGGACTGCAGATGTTCTTGCGATCCGTGATTTAGTTGAAAACTATGCAGGTGATGGACCTAGATTGCTGCGGAAAAATACCGTAACGCTTTATGAAGATGTACAAGAGTTTTATGTCGCAGAGCTTGATGAAAAAATTGTGGGCTGTGGCGCACTCCATGTGATGTGGTCTGATCTTGGTGAAATCCGAACTGTTGCAGTGGACCCAGGCACCAAAGGCCAAGGCGTAGGATCCAAGATTTTGCAGGAGTTAATGCAACGGGCGAAAGTACTTGGCCTGACACGATTATTTTGTTTAACTTTCGAGACAAAATTTTTTACTAAACACGGGTTTGAGCCGATTCAAGAATCCCCGGTTGATGCATCTACCTTTGCCGAAATGTTGTTATCTGGCGACCAAGGTGTGGCAGAATTTCTCGACTTGGAACATGTCAAGCCCAATACCCTCGGCAACACCCGAATGCTAAAAAACCTCTAAATCTTTCACTGTTCGCTATTGGCAGATAACGCAAAAGACTCAAAAATCCACTAAATCAGGCATGCCCGATTGCACATAGTTTGCAGATTTAAATATCCGCAGATGCGCTGTCATGCATTGGCTCTAGCATTGACCTAAGGCCTAAAAGTAAGAGGAGTTGCACATGTTCGAGAGATTTACTGACCGAGCTCGTCGCGTTGTGGTGCTTGCCCAAGAAGAGGCAAGAATGCTTAATCACAACTACATCGGAACTGAACATATCCTGCTCGGTTTAATTCACGAAGGTGAAGGCGTTGCCGCCAAGGCACTCGAAAGCATGGACATCTCATTAGAAGCAGTGCGCGCTCAAGTAGAAGAAATCATCGGACAAGGTCAGCAAGCGCCATCGGGTCACATACCGTTCACACCGCGTGCGAAAAAAGTTTTAGAACTATCACTTCGTGAAGCACTGCAACTCGGTCACAACTACATCGGTACTGAGCACATCTTGCTCGGCCTGATCCGTGAAGGCGAAGGCGTGGCTGCGCAGGTTTTGGTTAAACTCGGCGCCGATCTAAATCGCGTTCGCCAACAAGTCATTCAATTGCTTTCCGGTTACCAAGGCAAAGAACCGCAACAACAAGGTTCTGGTCCTGCCGAAGGCACGCCATCAACATCTTTGGTACTCGATCAATTCGGGCGCAACTTAACTCAGGCGGCGCGCGAAGGCCAACTCGATCCAGTCATTGGTCGCGTCAAGGAAATCGAACGAGTAATGCAAGTACTTTCTCGTCGAACTAAAAACAACCCAGTTCTTATTGGTGAACCAGGCGTAGGTAAGACCGCAGTCGTTGAAGGTCTGGCACAAAATGTAGTTAAAGGTGACGTTCCCGAGACTCTTAAAGATAAGCAGATCTACTCACTTGATCTTGGCGCATTAGTAGCTGGCTCGCGTTACCGTGGCGACTTTGAAGAGCGCCTAAAGAAAGTTCTAAAGGAAATCAAAACTCGCGGTGACATCATTATCTTCATTGATGAAATGCACACCTTGGTTGGCGCAGGTGCCGCAGAAGGTGCAATTGATGCAGCTAGCATCCTTAAGCCGATGCTTGCCCGTGGTGAACTTCAGACAATCGGCGCTACCACGCTGGACGAGTACCGCAAGTACATCGAAAAAGATGCTGCCCTTGAGCGACGCTTCCAGCCGATCCAAGTTAGCGAACCAACAATCGCTCAGACTATTGAAATTCTTAAGGGTCTGCGGGATCGCTATGAAAACCATCATCGCGTTACCATCACAGATGCCGCACTGGTTGGCGCTGCCACCATGGCAGATCGTTACATCAGCGATCGATTCTTGCCAGATAAGGCCATCGACTTAATCGATGAAGCCGGCGCTCGACTTCGAATTCGTCGCATGACTGCGCCACCAGACTTGCGCGAGATTGATGACAAGATTGCCGCAGTTCGCCTAGAAAAGGAATCTGCAATTGATGGCCAGGATTTCGAGCGGGCCGCTTCACTTCGCGACGATGAAAAGAATTTGATTGCTTCGCGCGTAACACGTGAAAAAGAATGGAAAGACGGCGACATGGATGTCGTTGCAACCGTTGACGAAGAGTTAATCGCTGAGGTTCTTGCCGCTTCAACTGGGATTCCAGTATTCAAGCTGACCGAAGAAGAGTCGCAGCGACTACTTCACATGGAAGGCGAGCTACATAAGCGAGTTATTGGCCAAGAGCAGGCGATCAAGGCTTTGTCGCAAGCGATTCGTCGTACCCGCGCTGGTCTAAAAGATCCAAAGCGTCCGGGTGGTTCATTCATTTTTGCTGGCCCATCGGGCGTAGGTAAAACCGAACTTTCCAAGACTCTTGCTGAATTCCTATTTGGTGATGAAGATTCATTAATCCAGTTGGACATGTCTGAATACTCCGAGAAGCACACAGTTTCGAGATTGTTTGGTTCACCTCCAGGATTTGTGGGTTACGAAGAAGGTGGCCAGCTAACTGAGAAGGTGCGTCGCAAGCCATTTAGCGTGGTGCTATTTGATGAAGTTGAAAAGGCACACCCAGATATCTTTAACTCCCTGTTGCAGATTCTGGAAGATGGCCGACTAACTGATGCACAGGGTCGTGTTGTTGACTTCAAGAACACAGTGATCATCATGACTACAAACCTGGGAACTCGTGACATCGCCAAGGGCGTTAGCTTAGGTTTCGCTGATGGCAACGACACAGTAACTTCTTACGATCGGATGAAAGCCAAGGTCAACGACGAGCTTAAGACGCATTTCCGACCTGAGTTCCTTAACCGAATTGATGACATCATCGTGTTCCACCAGTTAAGTGAAGACGAAATTGTCGAGATCGTTGACTTGATGATCGCTAAGTTGGATTCCCGTCTTAAGGACAAGGACATGGCAATCGAGCTAACTTCGGCCGCGAAAGCTTTGTTAGCTAAGCGCGGTTACGATCCAGTACTCGGAGCCCGCCCACTTCGTCGCACAATTCAACGCGAGATTGAAGATCCAATGAGTGAAAAGATGCTCTTCGGTGACCTCAAGCCTGGCGAAATCGTGATCGTGGATGTTGAGGGTGAAGGCGATGATGCCAAGTTCAGTATTAGAGGCGAGTTCAAGGGCGAACTATCGGACATCGAAATTGAAGTAGCCGGTACTGCTGGAGTTTCTGAGTAGATTACTGGCTGATGACAGCTCAGAGTTTTGACTTCGGAGTCATCGGAGCTGGCATTGTCGGGTTAGCGATGGCTAATCGCCTGCGCGAACTGCATCCCGATGCCAAGATTGCGGTCTTTGATAAAGAAACTTCCGTTGGTCAACACGCAAGCGGACGAAACAGCGGGGTAATGCATGCGGGTTTTTACTATTCGCCTGATTCGCTAAAGGCTGCGCTCACTAGAGATGGCAACCAGTTGCTGCGAGAGTTCTGTGCGAGTGAAGGCATTGCAATCAAGCAAACCGGCAAAGTCGTCGTGACCCAAACTGAAGCCGAAGTCAAAGTTTTACATGAGTTACATCGCCGGGGAACTGCAAACGGTGTAATCACTGAGATTGTTTCAGCTGAGCAACTTTTAGAACTAGAGCCGTTGGCCCGAACTGAGCAAGTAGCACTTTGGTCCCCAAATACCGCAGTTGCAAACCCGCTTGAGGTAACCCAAGCTTTAGCGAACAAAGTGGCCAGAGAAGGTAGCCAGTTAAAACTTGGGCAACGAGTTACTTCAACTCTGCCTAATCGCATTATTACAAATCTTGGCAACTATTCCATTGGCCACATTGTGAATACCGCAGGCTTATATGCCGACAAAATTGCAAAGCCATTTGGTTTTTGTGACGACTACCAGATGCTGCCGTTCAAAGGTTTGTATTGGTATGGCAATTGGGTGCCAGGTACTTTGCAACGACATGTGTATCCAGTGCCCGATGTACGAAATCCATTCCTGGGAGTCCATTTAACAGTCACCGTTGATGGTCGAGCCAAGATTGGACCAACGGCTATTCCAATTTTTTCCCGCGAGAGTTATTCGGGATTTGGTGGGCTAAGTGCAAAAGAGATCTTCAACATCGCGGGTATTTATCCCAAGTTTTTGACCAGCAAAAACCATGATGTTTTTGGACTAATTCGAACTGAAATGCCTAAATACTTACAAAAGCATTTGGTGACCCAGGCTCAAGCGCTGGTACCAAGTGTTAGGCCACAGGATTTTACTGAGCGAGGTCGCCCAGGCATCAGAGCACAATTACTTGATGTAAAAAACAAGAAACTTGAAATGGACTTCATTGTCCGCGGTGACGAGAAATCAACACATTTATTAAATG
>JBIIFI010000102.1:0-4409 GCA_044237405.1 Candidatus Nanopelagicales bacterium
TAGAAAATCGTGGATGGGAATATTGTGGAATCAACCGTTAGCTTGATCTGGGAAATTTCTGGCTATGTATCGCTAGGAATTAAAGCTTGGGCTTTGTATGAACTCTTGAAAGCCCCGGCGGAAGCATTCCCATTTTTAAACCGTCAGACTAAGAACACTTGGTTAGCAATTATCTTGGGTAGCATTTTGGGACACATTTTGTTTGGCCCGTGGGGCTTTACCGGCGTAATTGGATTGATTGCCTGCGGTGTTTACTTGGCAGACATTCGTCCAAAAATTAATGACATGATGGGGCGTTGAGTGCCCCCATCTGTTCTGGGTGACATCACTCGCGGAACTACAAATCCCAATCGGCTTCGGCGAATCGATCGCTGGATGCTCCACGCAGTATGTCCGATCATCAGAAATGCTCAAGATCCCATCGTGGTGGATCTTGGTTATGGCGCCTCACCAGTTACGACCAAAGAGATGTTCGAGCGATTTCGCAAACATGTCAGACCAGATCTTGAAGTAGTTGGAATTGAAATAGATCCAGCAAGAGTTACTCAAGCTTTAGAAATTGCCGAGCCTGGCTTAAGTTTTCGGCACGGCGGATTTGAAATTGCGTTAGCAGATTCACGAAACCCAATTGCAATCCGAGCTTTTAATGTATTGCGACAGTATGACGAAAGTGAAGTCATAAAATCTTGGGAAACTATGACAAGACGGTTAGCCAGCGATGGGTTTTTAATTGAAGGTACCTGCGATGAAATCGGACGCCGTAGCTCATGGGTCTCAGTGCGAGCCGGCCACCAACAGCCAGAAACTTTCTCAATCTCGCTTCACGTGGGAAGTCTGAATAAACCTTCCGACATAGCGCCGCGGTTACCTAAAGCATTGATACACCGCAATGTAGCGGGCGAAAAAATACATTCGTTCTTAACTGAATTTGATCAAGCATGGATGTCACATTCAGCGATGATTCCCTTTGGTGCCAGACAACGTTGGGTGGCAGCAATTGAATCACTACAAAGCAGTTATCCAGTTCTTGACTCTAAAGCGCGGTGGCGACTGGGCGAGCTAACTGTTCCTTGGGAAGTAGTGGCGCCCAGCAATTAACTTTTTTTACCTTGATTTGCTACCGCAGCGGCTGCAGTTGCTGCGGCTTGCGGATCTAAGTAATTGCCTCCAGGAATAACAGGCTTAAAGTTTGAGTCAAGTTCATAAACCAGCGGAATCCCAGTTGGAATATTCAACTCAGCAATTTCAGAATCACCAATGCCATCGAGGTGCTTTACCAGCGCCCGCAACGAGTTTCCATGCGCAACTGCCATAACAGTTTTCCCTGCTTTTAGATCAGGCACAATATTGGATTCCCAGTAGGGAAGCATGCGTTCTACAACGTCAGCCAGACACTCGGTTGCCGGCAGATCCTTACCTAAGTCGGCATAGCGCGGATCATTGGTTTGTGCGTATTCGCTACCTGGGTCTATCGGTGGCGGTGGGGTATCAAATGAGCGGCGCCACAGCAGGAATTGAGCTTCACCATATTCAGCTAATGTTTGAGCTTTATCTTTTCCTTGCAATGCTCCGTAGTGGCGCTCATTTAGCCGCCAGGATCGAGTTACCGGAATCCAATGTCGATCAGCTACATCAAGTGCGAGCTCAGCGGTTTTTATGGCCCGGCGCAGCAGCGAAGTGTGCAATACATCGGGCAAGAGATCGTGCTGCGTTAATAACTTTCCGGCGTGGGCTGCCTCAGTTAAACCCTTTGCGCTGAGGTCTACATCAACCCAGCCAGTGAAAAGATTTTTCTCATTCCATTGGCTCTCGCCATGTCGCAATAAAACCAGTTTCATAACTCGAATCCTACTTTGTTCACTTTTTGGCGGAATTATCGGGCATTTAGTTGATTCTTTTAGGAATCTCAGTTCCGAACCATGGAGAAAAATTTCATCTAAGAATAACTGAAAGTGCGAAGTTAGTTAGCCAAAAGTTAACCTGCCACAGGCAATCTGATTCCAGCCCAACCTTGGGCGTTGTCAGGAAAGGACATCCAAGAATGGATCGTCATCTTAAGAAAGTCGCTGCAAGCTCACTTGCATTGGCACTCGGCTGCAGCGTATTTAGCGCGACGTCAGCATTTGCCGTTGTTGCAAAGCCTGAATACATAGTCAAAGTAGACCAGGACATCACACTTAGCCAACTGTTGCTATCTGGTGACAAAGTTGCTGGCAAAACTTGGCAAGGAATCCCAGATGGTATGGGTGGCGTAAAGAACAAAGACGGCTCGATTTCGGTCTTTGTAAATCACGAACTTTCCTCTGGCGATGCCTTCGTTGCTAAGACAGAACACTCTTATGGTAGTTTTGGTGCGACTATTTCGAAGGTAACCGTAAATGGTGCTGCAACGACCGTATCCAAAATTGAAGATGCAATTAAAAAAGTTTCCTACTACAACTATGAAGATGCCAAATTCGGTGATGATCCAGGCGCACCAGAAGATGCATCCGGAACTGACAGCTATGGATCCCCACTTCACGCAGCTGCAATCAACCGGTTATGTTCCGCAACTATGGTTACCGGTGACCTAGCAACTTCAATCAATGAGTACGTAACCCGCAAAAAGACCGTAACGGTGAAGGTAAAGGGTAAGAACGTAAAGAAGACTGTTACCGAATACCAAAAGGCAAATGGAACTTGGACTACAACAAAGACAACTCGTCCAGTAACTTACGGCGAATCCAACCCAATCTTTATCACTGGTGAAGAGGGTGGAGACGAATCTCGTATTTTCGCTCTGAACACTGCAACTGGTGAATTAGTACAGTTACCAGCTCTGGGTCTTGGCGCAACTGAGAATGTCTCCATTGCTGACTCTGCCACCACAAAGTTGAAGACAGTAGCAATCGTTGGAGAAGATGGCGAAGCTACCGATAGCCAACTATTTATGTTTGCAGGCACCAAAGCCAAAGCTGGAACTTGGTACCAAAAAGCTGGATTGACTGGCGGCAAGCGATACGTAGCGAATGTCTTGAACAGTGGATCTTCTGTTGCCACAGACGTTGCTGCGCGAACTGGATTAGCAACTAAGACGATCACTTCAGCAGTGCGTGGAACTGGTAACCAGGCGACTTCCACCAAGCTAAAGATCGTTGATGGCGTTGCGACGATCACTGCAGCAAACACATTCGTTGCAGGCGAAACTGTCAGCATTGCTGGTCTAACTGATGCTCAAAAGACTGGAGTAGATGTGGCTGATGTGACAATCGTTTCGGCGACTGCCACCACATACACTTTCCAGACAGACGGTGTCGACGAAGCTGAAGTTGATAACGCCCTCGTGATTGCTACTCCTAGCGCTAATCGGGTTGTCATAACAACTGGAGCGGTTCATGGATTAGCCGAAGGTGATCGGGTAAACATTGCCGGAGTTACGGACCTAACTGGTCGCTACGTTGTAACTTCTGTACCGACTACATCGAAGTTCACAGTCGAAACTGCTTTAGCAACAAATCAGACTTTTACAACTGGCAATAGCTCATTAGTTAATGAGTTATTGGAAGTTGAATTTAAGTCAGTCGCAACTAGCATCGCTGGCGATTCGCAACAAAAGATTGCCAACCTACGAGGCACAGAATTCGCTCGAATCGAAGATGGTGAATTCAATCCAGCAAATCCAAATGAGTACTTCTTCATCACTACTCAGTCAGATTCTGATGGCACTGGCGTTTCTGGTGTTAAGGAAGCTGCAGCAGGCAGTACTCCGGCACGTGATGGTGGAGCGCTTTGGAAGTTAACATTTGACAATGTTGGCGATCCAACTGGTGGAGCGACCCTTGAATTAGTGCTTAACGGTACCGAATTCCCGACGTACCCAACCGGCGTTGCAAGCATCAAGCTAAATAAGCCTGATAACTTAACGTTCTCTGCTGATGGAACCGTAGCGTTCATTCAGGAAGATCCAGGCGGCAACGATCATGTGGCTAGATTGCTAGCACTTGAGTTGTCAACCAAGAAACTTGCTAATGTTGCCGAGTTTGACAACAACATGTTTGGTTACCTTGGTGACGCAGCGAATAACGAACAGTATGTGACAAATGACGAAGAGTCATCAGGCATATTTGACATAACTTCGCTACTTGCATCTACAACAACTCCAACATTCATGTTCAATGCACAAGTACACCCAGTGAGTTCTTCTGGTGGAACAAGCTATGGCACTGACTTACTCAAGGCTCGGGCAACAGCAATTTTGCGGCCAGATCTTTTGGATGGTTGGAAAACTGCTACAGCTGAATTCACAGGCGCCACGGTAAGTACTGCCAATAAGGACATGACAATGACGCTATCTGGAGTAACAGAAACTACAGGCGCAGACGGTCTCCAGGATGTCAATGGGAATGTTATTGCACCTAATGACATCATCT
>JBIIFI010000057.1:0-5644 GCA_044237405.1 Candidatus Nanopelagicales bacterium
TTCCCGCTTTTGCGGATCAGACAACACTTCATACGCAGAAGTAACATCTTTAAACTTTTCCCCGGCTTCGGCGCCAGGATTTACATCAGGATGTAATTCGCGCGCTAGCTTTCGGTAAGCGCGTTTAATTTCCTCGGGCGTAGCAGTGCGGCTAACGCCAAGAATCTTGTAGTAATCAGTCATGCCTATTGATCCTTCAAAATCTGGCCCACATAGCGCGCTACTGCGCTAACTGCTCCCATGGATCCGGCATAGTCCATTCGAGTTGGTCCGAGAATGCCCAAAGTAGCCAAAGCCTGATCCCCAGACCCATACCCAACAGTGACAACTGAGGCTCGCTGCAACTCTTCAACTGGGTTCTCGTGCCCAATGCGAACCATCAATGAGTCAGTTGCGGCGGCCTCACCAAATAATCGCAGCAGAACTACATGCTCTTCGAGTGCTTCCAGAACTGGTCCAACAGTTGAAGTGAAGTCCTCACCTACTCGAGTCAAGTTAGAAGTTCCGCCGACTACCACGCGATCCTCGTGCTGCGAAACGACTGCATCCAAAATTGTCGCAATGACTGAATTAACTGCTGGCTTTAAGTCAGCCGCAAAATGATCTGCGACTCCACTCAATCGATCCGGGACATCAATAAACTGCTGACCCGCTAGCGCTACATTTAATCGAGTACGCAAATCGTGCAAAAAGTCATCTGAAACTTTAACTAGTACATCAACTGTTCGTTGTTCAATTCTGCCGGTGTCAGCAATCATGATTAGTAGCAGCTTGTTACCACCTGAACTAACAAGTTCGATATGTCTTACTGCGCTTCTGCCAAGTGATGGGTACTGAACCAAAGCAACTTGCTTAGTAAGTTGCGAGAGCAATCTAACTGTGCGATTCATGACATCGTCAAGGTCTACTGCCTGATCAAGGAAACTTTGAATAGCTTTTCGCTCTGGTTGCGACATTGGCTTTATTGAATTCAATTTGTCGACGAATAGTCGGTAGCCCTTATCAGTTGGGATTCGACCAGCGCTGGTATGGGGTGCGCTGATGTACCCTTCTTCTTCTAGGGCCGACATGTCGTTTCGAATAGTTGCAGATGAGACACCTAGGGAATGGCGATCAACCAAAGCCTTTGAACCAACAGGTTCGTGCGTTTGGACATAGTCATCGACAATGGCACGTAAAACCGCTAATTTACGGTCTTCCATCGCGTCTCCTAGCACTCACAACTATCGAGTGCCAGTCTAACCTCGGTTAGCCCCACAGGCGCGCGACTAAGCCATCGGCCAATAATCGCCCTTGAAACGTAAGGACTGCAGTTCCTTGCGTAAATCTTTCGGGCTCGAGCAATCCTTGTGAAACTGCCAGTTCCGCCTGAGCTATGGCTGATGTTGTGAGCACATCAAGTGGCAAGCCTTCGCGCAAACGCAGTCGTAGCATAATTTCTTCATGCTGGATCTGCAGGTCGGTCAAGGTTTCACTATCGTCCACAGGTGACTGGCCGCCATCTACGCGCGCAGCCCAGGTTGCTGGATGTTTTAGATTCCAAGAGCGAACTCCACTTGAGTGCGCATGAGCGCCCGGTCCGATGCCAAGCCAATCCTGATTTCGCCAATATGCAATGTTGTGTCGACATTCGCCATCTGGTTTAGCCCAATTACTTACTTCATACCAAGTCATACCTAAGTTGGTTAAATGTTCATCGATAATGCCATAACGCTGAGCTGCCACATCATCACTAGGCGATGCAATTTCGCCCCGCGCAACCCGACCTGCTAGCCGCGTGCCAGGTTCCACGATTAACGAATATGCGCTCACATGATCTACGTCTGCTTGGGATACCTCCGCCAGCGTTAAGGAAAGTTCTTCATCCGTTTCACCGGGAGTGCCGTATATCAAATCCACACTGACATGTTCAAAGCCAACTGCCCGAGCATCGCGGATTGCATCCCAAGTTCTTCCCGAAGTGTGAGTGCGTTCTAGTAATTGCAAAACTTTACTCGAGCTACTTTGGTGACCGAACGAAACTCTTGTAAATCCGCCATCGCGTAGTATTTCTAAATCTCGTTTCGTCACGGAGTCTGGATTAGCTTCAGTCGTAACTTCAACACCTTGCGCAAAGCCATAAGTTTGCTTTAAGGATTCCAATATTCGAACTAAGTCTTTAGCCGCGATCATAGTTGGGGTGCCGCCGCCAAAAAAGACCGTGCTAATTTCCCGACTCTCATCAAGGGCTGCCTTTTGTAATCCAATTTCTGCAATAACTCGATCTGGATAAGTCTGCGCAGTAATGGAAGTACCATCTCGCTGTAACTCAGCAGCAGTGTAGGTATTGAAGTCGCAATAGCCGCACCTGGACGCACAAAACGGGATGTGAATATATGCGCTTAAAGTTCGCATTAGTTACTTGATGAACCCAGCTATGCGTTGCTGCATTTCGTCAGGAAGTTCAGGGCAAGCAATGGCTCGCGCCAATCGATCTGGATCGCGATCCCCAGAAACTAGTTGGTAAACATCACTAACGGTTACGCCATGTTCAGGAGTTGATTCAATTTTGATCTCGTCGCCAGCAGTGATTTCTCCAGCTTCGAGTACCTGAAAGTAAGTGCCAGGCATGCCTTCGTCCATAAAGCGCTTAACCCATTTGTCTTCGTCCATGAATCGCGCAAATGTGCCACAAGGAATCCGTGGTCCAGTGACCTGCAATAACGTGGTGCCAATGCGCCAAGTCTGACCGATCACAGCATTCGTAACGTCAATTCCAACCGTTGTTAAATTCTCGCCAAACTTTCCAGCTGGGATTACTTTCCCAAGCTCGGCTTCCCACCACTCGTAATCTTCGCGAGCATAAGCGTAGACCGCTTGTTCAGGCATGCCGTGATTTGGAATATCTGAACGCTGATCTCCATCTACGCCAGCTGTTGTTACCTGTCGAGAATCTGATACCGAACGCTTATCAATTGAAGTTACGCCAACTGAGCCACCGACATCAGGGATAACTGCATTAACAACATTGAGTGAGAGAACTTTTGCAGAACTATTAGTTTCGGACATTACTTTGCCTTTGCCTTAGCACCGCTGTCATCCGTAGACAGCGCAGCAATGAAAGCTTCTTGTGGGACTTCGACGCGTCCTACCATCTTCATGCGCTTCTTACCTTCTTTTTGCTTCTCCAAAAGTTTCCGCTTACGCGAAATATCGCCACCATAACATTTTGCCAATACATCTTTGCGGATAGCGCGGATCGTTTCGCGGGCAATGATGCGAGCACCGATTGCTGCCTGAATTGGGACTTCGAACTGTTGTCTTGGAATTAAATCTTTTAACTTGGCCGCCATTGCAACGCCGTAGTTATAGGCCTTATCGCGGTGCACAATTGCGCTGAAGGCATCAACTGGATCGCCATGTAGCAATATATCGACTTTCACTAAGTCTGAGGATTGTTCGCCTGTTGGTTCGTAATCTAGCGAGGCGTAGCCACGAGTTTTTGATTTCAGCTGATCAAAGAAGTCAAAAACGATTTCTGCAAGGGGAAGCGTGTAACGCATTTCCACACGATCTTCGGATAGATAGTCCATCCCCAACAAGTTGCCACGACGTGTTTGGCAAAGTTCCATGATTGAGCCCACAAATTCACTTGGAGTCAGAATGGTAGATCGCACTACTGGTTCGTAAACTTCGGAAATCTTTCCACCTGGGAACTCACTTGGATTAGTCACAATGAATTCTTTAGCATCATCCATAACTACGCGATAAACCACGTTTGGTGCGGTCGAAATCAAATCTAAATTGAATTCCCGCTCCAGGCGCTCGCGAACAATTTCCAAGTGCAGTAGACCTAGGAAACCACAGCGGAAACCAAAGCCAAGAGCTACTGAAGTTTCTGGTTCATAGACAAGTGCGGCATCGTTTAACTTCAACTTATCGAGTGCTTCACGTAATTCTGGATAGTCCGAACCATCAAGTGGATAGAGGCCGGAAAAAACCATCGGGACTGGATCGCGATATCCGCCAAGGGACTCGGCAGCTGGCCTGGCAGCTAATGTCACAGTGTCACCTACGCGCGATTGCCGAACATCTTTTACGCCAGTGATTAGGTATCCAACTTCACCAACGCCGATTGCTTTTGAGGAAACTGGATCAGGCGAGATAACGCCAACTTCTAAAGTTTCGTGGGTCTCGCTAGTGCTCATCATTTTGATGCGATCGCGCTCAGGAATGCGCCCATCAATTACCCGAACGTAAGTAACCACGCCACGATAAGTGTCATAAACCGAATCGAAAATCAATGCGCGCGCTGGTGCATCAGGATCACCAATGGGGGCAGGTACTAGCTTTACTACTTCATTGAGTAGTTCTTCGACACCAGCGCCTGTCTTTGCACTTACCTTCAAGACAGTGGCAGGATCGCATCCGATGATATGCGCAATTTCAGCTGCATATTTTTCTGGTTGGGCTGCTGGCAAATCAATCTTGTTAAGCACTGGAATGATCGTTAGATTATTTTCAAGCGCTAGGTAAAGGTTGGCTAAGGTTTGAGCTTCAATACCTTGGGCTGCATCCACCAATAAAATCGCGCCCTCGCAAGCAGCCAAACTTCGACTTACCTCGTAAGTGAAGTCAACGTGACCTGGCGTATCAATTAAATTCAAGATATATGTCTGCTTGTCATCGGCAACGAACGGTAACCGAACGGCTTGGCTCTTGATTGTGATGCCACGCTCGCGCTCGATATCCATGCGATCTAGATACTGCGCACGCATGTGGCGCGGATCTACGATCCCAGTAATCTGCAGCATTCGATCCGCCAAAGTGGACTTGCCGTGGTCGATATGGGCAATAATGCAGAAATTTCTAATTATTTTGGGGTCTGTGGCGCCCGGAGCGGGGGGATTGATTGCCTTTGACACTCGCTCATAATCCCACACATGGGCGCAATTTGAGCATTCGGGTACTTCGCAGGTACTCTAGGGGTTCGAACATCAATTAATGAAGAGGCAAAAAGTGGCCAATATCAAGTCGCAGAAGAAGCGTATTTTGCAAAACGCTGCTGCTCAAGAACGCAATAAGGCTGTCCGCAGCGCACTAAAGACTAAGGTTCGTCGATTCCGCGAAGCACTAGCTACCGGTGACGAAGCTGCAGCTGCAACCGCTCTTAGTGATGCCAGCCGCGCCCTTGATAAAGCTGCTTCAAAAGGTGTCATCCACAAGAATCAGGCCGCTAACCGCAAGTCAGCACTAGCCTCATCTTTGGTTAAGAAATAATCTCAATTTTCTAAAAAACCGCCTTCGGGCGGTTTTTTTATTTGCGCTCAAACTTTTGGAGCGCGGATTGCCATGAATTCTTTTTCGATGTGATACAAAGTCTGTGCGCTCTCAAGAGATCTTCCTCCTGGGATTGCAGCGTCGTAGACCGTGCCTTTACTCGATCTATCAGCCAAGGCAAGTAACCGAGCCGCCGCCGCAAGTTGATCTGGATGCCATTTCGCTTTTTGTGCTCGCAGTAGCCGCAGCTTCCATGGCTGCACTCCAACTAATGAAGCCAATTCGTTTTCACTCATATTTGCAGGAGCGCTTGCATATTTAATCAAGGATCGCAATCCGCTACTGATTGCTGAAATAGCTGGAATGGCAGCGCTGGAATCATTAG
>JBIIFI010000058.1:0-5608 GCA_044237405.1 Candidatus Nanopelagicales bacterium
TGTTCCGAACCATTCTTATCTCCTCGCTAGGAAATGAACTGCCTTGCGGCAGTCCTTCAAACCAACGTTTGTTAGTTTGAAATCTAGTGCTTTGGGGCCGAGTTTCGAGCCACCATGTACTGCGCGATTCGGTCAATCATTACCCCGAGCAACAAGATACAAACGCCTGCAACCAGGCCTTTACCTTGAAGTTCAGGCTTTGAGGCCCCGAGTAGCACCAAGTAGCCAAGGCCGCCGGCGCCTACAAAGCCACCAATAACCACAACTGCTAGTACAAATATTAATCCTTGATTAGTTGCCAGCAGTAGGGACTTCTTTGCGGCTGGAAGTTGTACTTTCGTTATAAGTTGCCATTTAGTGGAACCCGTCGAAGTGGCCGCTTCGACCATGTTTACGGGGACATCTCGGATGCCTTGACCAACGATTTTGACCACAATCGGGATCGAATAAACAATGCCGGTGGCGATTGCAGTGAATCTGGACGGGCCAAAGAATCCAAGCATCGGGATTAAGTAGACGAAAGCAGGCAAGGTTTGCCCTGCATCAAGGATTGGGCGCAGGGCCCGCTCGGCTCGGGTACTTCGTCCAATCCAAACGCCAAGTACCACACCAACAATCATGGTGAGGAAGGTTGCCACGATGGTTTGCGTGAAGGTAATCATGGTGTCATACCAAAGTCCGGTTGCAACGACTGCCAAAAGCAATGTCGCAGAAACAATTGCCGATCTAACGCCGCCAAGTATCAGAGAGATTAGCGCGATCATCAAAATTGTGAGATACCAGGGTGAGTTAGCCAGAACGCTCTCGAGCGGATTCAAAACACCTACAGTAACTGCCTTACTCAATCCAGTCGTTAGAAGTTCCATATTTTCAGTAACCCAAGTAACCGAAGCATCAGATGCATCAGCGACCTGAGTACTGATGTCAATTTGCTCTGGGAAAAAAGCTGCCCAAGCCATCTGACGAGATAAAACAATGCCAACGATCGCTGAAATTCCAGCAACTATGAGTGCAAGCTTCCTGCGCTTGCGATCAGCTGCAGATGGTGGGACAAAAGTTTCTTTCTTCGTGATTGCCGCAGATGTGCTGCGATCCAACATGATTGCGAGTAAGACAACTGCAATACCAGCGACAAATCCATCGCCAACATTTCTAATAACCAAAGCATCGATAACTGGCTTACCGAGGCCAGGTGCACCAATAAGCGCAGCGATAACAACAAAAGAAAGTGCGGCCATTACCGTTTGATTTATGCCCATGATTATTGTGCGTGATGACATCGGAAGCTGAACTTTTTGAAGTAGCTGTCGCTTGGTTGTGCCCATTGAAGTTCCGGCTTCAACTGGGCTAGTTGGAACTCCGCGAATACCGAATGCTGTTAATCGAACTGCAATTGGAATGCTGTAAACCATCGTTGCAATTGTGGCCGAGGCGGGACCAATCAAGAAAAACAGTGCCAGCGGAGCCAAGTAAACCAAAGTAGGCAGAATCTGAGCTAAATCCAGAATTGGAGTAACGGCCTTTAATACTCGATCAGATAGTCCTGCCCAAATTCCAATTGGGATGCCAATCGCTAGCGAAAGTATTACCGCCGCGAAAGTCATAGCCAAGGTATCCATCGAGTCAGTCCATAGGCCAAGGGCACCACAGGCAAAAGTTAAGGTAACAGCAGCAAATGCCATGCGAACATTTGATACTGCAAAAACGACAAAACCAATTACTGAGATTACGCCGAGCCAACCAAGAACTGGAATGCTGGAATCTCCGTTTGGAATTGCAATGAATTCTCGAATGATGTTTACAAAACCATCTACAAACTCTCGGATTGGATTAAAGAAGTACTTAAATGCAACTCCATCGGTTCGATTACCTCGAATCGAATCAGCAACCTCACCAGCCCAAGCGGTAAAGGCTGAATCTTCTGGCACTGGCAATTCCAGGGTCGCTTTGCCTTGCAAGATCTGGGCGAGGAAAACCCAAGTGAAAATCAACCCTGCCAGGAGCCAACTTCGACGGATTGCTTTTGGCGCAGTTGCAATCGCAGGTTCAGTCCGAACGCTCATGCGTGATTACCGCCTCCGACAACCTGCAGAATGTCGCGCGACCGGATGTAACCAATGATGTTTCCATTCGCCACAATTGCAACTGGGCCATTGGCATCAAGAACAGCTGCCGTTGCATCTCGAATGATTGTTTCTGCAGGAATAGTTCGGCCAGTTGCAGTCTCACCATCAGCTAGTGGACGTGCAATTGTTCGGACGCTCAAAACATGTGATTTAGGAACATCGCGCGTGAAGTCCTCAACATAGGCATCTGCTGGATTAGCAATTAGTTCCTCAGCAGTGCCCATTTGAACCACAGCGCCATCACGCATAATTGCAATACGATCACCGAGTTTAAATGCCTCCGATAAGTCGTGCGTAATGAAAACCATGGTCTTACCCAGTTCTTCATGCAGGCGAATGACTTCTGTTTGCATATCGCGCCGGATCAATGGATCAAGTGCGGAAAATGGTTCATCTAGGAACATAACTTCTGGGTCGACTGCGAGTGCGCGAGCCAAACCAACGCGCTGTTGCATACCACCGGAAAGCTGTTCCGGGTATGCGTGTGCGAAACCTTGCAAGCCCACAAGTTCAATTACTTCGTTTGCACGCGCGTGACGCTTTTCTTTACTAACGCCATTTACTTCCAAGGCAAAGGCAATGTTGTCAATAACTTTGCGGTGGGGTAGCAGGCCAAAGTTTTGGAACACCATTGAGAATTGAGTGCGACGAAGTTCTCGCAATCTTGCTTCGGATGCCTTTAGAACATCTTCACCATTCATTACAACACTGCCGGCAGTTGGTTCAATCAATCTAGTAAGGCAGCGAACTAAGGTGGATTTACCAGAGCCGGAAAGTCCCATAACAACGAACACTTCGCCTGGTGCGACATCGAATGACACATCGCGAACGGCCGCAGTGTTACCAGTTTTTTCGCGCAGTTCCGCACGCGGCAAGCTGGCATCTGGACTATCAACAATATTTTTGGGATTAGGTCCAAAGACTTGCCAAAGATTTTTAACTGAGATCGCACTGGTGCTGTCAGACATTTACTTGACCTTTCGTTGGTACGAACCACTCCGATGGTGCTGGAGCCAAATTTTGCCAAATGTGTTTGTGTTCTAGATATTCTCCAAGACCAGCCTCGCCAAGTTCACGCCCGTTGCCAGATTGCTTAAATCCGCCCCATTCGGCTTGCGCAACATAAGGATGGTAATCATTGATCCAAATCGTGCCGTGGCGCAGGCGACGAGCTACACGCTGCGCCTTTTCTGCATCATTAGTCCAGACCGCGCCGGCTAATCCAAAGATGGTGTCATTGCCTAACTTGATCGCATCTTCTTCAGTTTCAAAAGTTTCCACGGTTAGGATCGGGCCAAATGATTCGTCCTGCACACAGTTCATATCGGTGGTGCAGTTATCAAGCACAGTTGGCCGGAAGAAATAGCCATTAGCGAATTGAGAACCTTCTGGGCGCTTACCGCCAGCTCGAAGTACTGCACCTTCGGCTAATGCGTCTGCAACGTAGCGTTCAATCTTGTCGCGGTGAGCAGAGCTAATCAAAGCTCCGGTTTCGGCATCCTCATCGTAGGCACCACCCAACCGAATCAGGTCAGCGCGCCGAGCGATCTCATCAACGACTCGAGCGTGAATTGATTTCTCAACCAATAGTCGCGCACCTGCAGAACAAACTTGCCCGGAATGCAGGAACACCGCAGTCAGTGCATTATCGATTGCTGCATCTAAATCAGCATCAGCAAAAATTATGTTCGGATTTTTGCCGCCAAGTTCAAGCGCCACGCGCTTTACTGTCTCAGCAGAGTTAATCATCAAGCGCTTACCAGTTGCCAAGCTGCCAGTGAATGAAACCATGTCTACGCCCGGGTGAGTACTTAGTGGACCACCAGCCACCGCGCCAGCGCCTAGTACTAAGTTCGCAACGCCTGCGGGCAAACCTGCTTCAGTGAACACATCCATCATCATTGAAGTTGTTGAGGGAGTTAACTCACTTGGCTTAATGACAAATGTGCAACCAGTTGCGATGGCTGGCGCCATTTTCCATGAAGCTTGTAACAGGGGATAGTTCCAAGGGGTAATCATTGCTACGACACCGATTGGTTCACTAGTCATTGTGCTGCGAACATTGTCACGACCGGGATCAACATCGCGCTCATGTGAGTTAGGTGCCAGCTTGGCGAAATACTTAAAAACTGAAATTACATCGTCAATGTCATATCGCGCTTCGACGATTCGTTTAGCGGTATCTTCTGATTCTGCTTTTGCGAAAAGTTCTTTATCTCGCTCGAGGATGTCTGCTACGCGCTCAAGGATTTTTCCGCGCTGTTCCCCGGTAAATGATCGCCAATGATCAGTGTCAAATGCGTGGCGCGCAGCATCGATAGCGCTTACGGTGTCGGCTGCTCCGCCTTCGTGAAATGTTGCTACTAAGTGACCGTCAGCAGGATGCAAGACATTTCTAATCTCTCCCGAAGAACTGCCCAGTCGCTTGCCATTAATGAATAGCGAGGTCACATTTTCATAAGCCATAGATCAAAACCTTACTCTCGCCAGTAGTTCGGATTACCCGAAAGTTTAGATGCACTAAGTTTCACAATGTGGCCCAGGGACTCGAAGTCTTTTGCCTTGATTCGGCTGGCTGGCCCAGAAATAACAAGCGCTGCAGTTACCTCGCCATGCTCATCTCGAATTGGAGCCGCGATCGCTATGAAGTCTGGCTCCATCTCCTGATTAGCAACAGCAAATCCTTGTTTGCGTACTTGCTCTAATTCTTTTTCAAGGGCTTCACCTGAGGTAATGGTGTTGGGAGCCAGTTTCTTCCAAGATGTCGGCCGAGCCGCGATTCGCTCTGGCTGATCAAGCCAGGCAGTGAGCACTTTTCCAGTTGCGGTGCAATGCGTTGGCACACTTTGTCCCAGCCAGCTGCGCATCGAAACCATTGATGGCCCTGCGACTTGATCCACGTAAAGCACTTGATTGTCAATCAATACTGCGATGTTTACGGTTTCCCCAACTTCAGATGCGAGCGCGCGTGTTACCGCGCGGGATCCCGAAACTGCATCGAGTGAACTGGTTACAGATCCAGCAAGCCGAACCAGACCTAGTCCTAACCGGTAGCGTCCACGATCAGAAACTTGATCAACTAATCCGCGATTAAGTAAGGCAGACATTAAGCGAGAAGCTGTTGATTTGTGCACACCTAAGTCGGCAGCGATTTCGGTTACTCCAGATTCACCGCGTTGGGCCAGGATTTCAAGAATTGCCAGGGCGCGATCTACGGATTGAACGGAACTATTCTCCGCTAAATGAGTGTTGCCCATGGCGCAACATTATGCGTCATGGGCAACTCCTGTCTTGAAAATGTTGAATTTGTTAGAACTGCCGCTAATTAACGGGCACGATCGTCATAGAGGCGTCTGATGCTTCTGCGCCAGTATTTCCTGCGCAGCGCAAGTGAATTAGATCACCTGCTTCAACGTAAAGGTGGGTGCTGAATGAAAGATTTTGCGAACCCAACCCAGTTGGAATATTGACGGCATGATGAG
>JBIIFI010000059.1:0-5586 GCA_044237405.1 Candidatus Nanopelagicales bacterium
CATGAGTCGGTGATTTCCTAAGAAGTTTTAAAAAAATTCTGAGATTTGGCAATTTTTTAGGTAACAAAAAAGTAACGCCCACCCTGTGAAAACCACAGGGTGGGCGTTAAATGGTAACCCGAAGGTTTCACATGCTAGCTCTGGCTGTCCTGCCAAGTGGTGAACACCTGGGTGTACAACTCGCGGACTTCTTCACTGCAGTTAGGTAGCGGTGAAAGCAATGCCTGCTTGTCAGCTGGAACCACAACCGCTGGATCTGTTTTCAGACTTTCATCCATGAATGCGTCTGAGCCCTTGATGCCATTGTCGTAGCCAGAGAAGTTACTCTGAGCGCCGGCAGATTCTGGACTCATCATCCAGTTGATGAAGATTTTGGCGTTATCCAAGTTAGGCGCGCCTACTGGAACTGCCAAGTTATCTGCCCAAAGGTTTACACCTTCACTTGGGTAGATGTACTGAACATCTGGATTTTCAACTGTCATACGGTGGGTTGAACCGTTCCAAGCATGGCGCACGTTTGATGTGCCAGCTACAACGCGCTCGATACCACCATCAGATTCAATTACGTCTGGCTTAAATCCAGCGAGCAATTCCTCTGCTTCGATGTATTTCGCAGTGTCATCTGTGCATAGATCGTCACCAGCAACTCCAACTGCGCGAAGTGCAGCAGAAACAACTTCAACTTGATCCTTTAGAGAATCCATCTTAGGTAGGCCTGCAGTGAAATAATCCATCCAAGATTTGATATTGGCACATTCTGGTTCAGCAGCAAAGTTACATGCGATACCTGTTGTTCCGTAGTTCCAAGGAGCACTGTAGTTACGTCCTGAATCCCAGTACACATCAACTAAGTTGTCCTTGATGTTTCCACCGTTAGGGAAACTGCTGACGCCGATATCCTGCAATAAACCAAGTTCAACCATCTGAGCAACCATGTAATCCGAAGGAACGATCACGTCGTAGCCAGTTGCACCTGACTGCAATTTCGCCAACAATGTTTCGTTGCTGTCGTAGGTATCCAAAACTACTTCAATTCCAGTTTCAGCAGTGAATCGCTTTAGCTCTTCTGGATCGATGTAGTCAGTCCAGTTGTAAACATTAACTACACCTGAGCCAGTAGTTGGGAATTCCTCTGCAGGTGCAGAGGCAGGTGCAGATGCTGGAGCTGAAGCTCCGTCAGTAGCGGTAGTTTCCCCGCCACATGCTGAAAGTAGTAGCGCGCTTGCCGCGGCAAGTGCAGCCACGTATGAAGCGCGACGCTTCTTGTTGCTAGCCATTCTTATCTCCTTTTTCGTTGGATCAAATACGATCCGATTAGCACGCTGCCCGAGAACAACAGAAGCAAAGTAGAAATTGCATTCACCTCTGGAGTTACAGTTGAGCGTATCATGCCAAAAATGTAAACCGGCAATGTCGTAGCACCAGGGCCAGCAACAAAGAAGGATGTAATAAAGTCATCAATTGAAATTGCGAATGCCAGCAAAGCCCCAGCAAAGATTGCAGGTGCTAGCAAAGGCAATGTGATCCGGCGCAAGATTTGGCGCTCGTTAGCACCAAGATCTGATGCCGCCTCAAATGGAGCCATATCTAACTGGCTCAAGCGGGCTCGAATTGGCAACAGCGCAAATGGAATACAAAAAGCGGTGTGTGCGACCATCAAGCCGATTTTGCCAAGTGGAACACCTACTGCAATAAACAGACCAAGCGTGCCCACCGCTAACACGATTTCCGCAATGATCAGGGGAGCACCAATAAGTGCCATGGCCACTGCTTTTCCAGCGCGTTGCATCCGAAGTAATCCCAGTGCTGCCATGACCGCGAGTGTTGTAGATAGAACTGTCGCCACAAGACCAACTTGTAATGAGTTTTTCAGCGCCCGCTGAATGTCGGTGTTTTCAAAAACTTTTCCGTACCACTGAACCGAAAAGCTTTTCCAAACGGCGCCGATGCGACTTGAGTTAAACGAATAGATCACTACGTAAACAAGTGGACTGTACAAAAAGAAAAGCACAAACCAGGCAGTTGGGTTGAACCCAGGAAAGTTTCGAAGGTTAACTAGCTTGCCGCGTTTACGCGAAGCAGTTTGGGTGTGACTCATACCAATTCCACCTTGTCTCCGCGTCGCTGGGCTGCACCTTGCATAATCAAAACAAGTAGCAAAGTAAGAACAATCAGCAGTACAGCCAGTGCACTACCAAATGGCCAGTTTCGAGCTTGGCCGAAGTTGTTTGCAATTACGTTGGCAACCATGTTGGTTTTACCGCCACCCAACATGTCGGACTGTAAGAACGAACCAAGCGCCGGAATAAATACCAGTGCAATACCGGAAATCACGCCGGGTCTAATCGAAGGCAAAATAATTCTGCGAACCACCGTCATACGTTTTGCACCTAGGTCATAGGCGGCTTCAGCCAGTCGAAAATCGAATCGTTCTGCAGAGGCATAAATCGGCAAAATCATAAATGGCAAGAACACATATATAAGTCCAAGAATTGTTGCTGGTGGCGAGTACAAAATACTCCACTCGATATTGAAGATACCTAAGAATCTTCCAATTGGGCCTTCATCCGCAATGATCTGGCGCATGCCGTAAGTGCGAATCAAGATACTAATCCAAAATGGCAGAGTTACCAGCGCAACTAACAGGGTTCGCTTTCTAGCATCACGAGTTGCAATCCACATCGCAACTGGAATCGAGAGAACCAAGGTAACGACAGTCGTAATCATGGAATAGTAAAATGATGTCCAAAGAACTTTGATGTAACGAGTATCAAATGCGGTTGTGCCGTCAAGTTTTTCTTGGATAAATAACGCGCGGTAGTTCTCGGTAGTGAATACCCATTTAACGCCAGTACCTTGTGAAGGTTTTTCCAGGAACGAGTAAACGAAAATGATCAGAAGGGGAATACCAATCGCGAACGCCAAAAATATAATCGGTAGGTAGGCAAGTTTTGGCGATGACTGACCTGGCCGGCCGCGCTGAACTGACTTCTTGGTCGGCGTAGTTACTGCAGTCATGAAACCACCGTGCGAGCGGCTCGATGTTCTGGATTTAGCGTGACTTTGCTACCTTGAGCCGGGATTTCTGTTCCATAGGAAGCGAGAGATGCAATTATGTCAATATCACCCACGGTGACATATACGCGAACAGAATCGCCAGTGAAGATCACGTCCCTAACAGTTCCAGCGATCATGCCGTTATTTGCAAGTACCAGATCCTCTGGGCGAATGGCTACGGTTACGTCGCCAGATGCCGGGATGACGCTATCAGCAGCAAGTTGATCAGTTGGCAAAATGTTCCCACCAGGAAGTGCGATACCTCCGCTAGCAACTGTTCCCTTGATCAAATTTGTTTCGCCAATGAAGTCTGCAACATATGCATTTACCGGGCGACGATAAACCTCAACTGGGGTATCAAGTTGAACGATCTTGCCTTCACTAAATACTGCAATGCGATCACCCATCGACATAGCTTCTTCTTGATCGTGAGTTACGAATACGAAAGTGATTCCGGTTTCGCGCTGCAAACGCTTTAGTTCAACTTGCATTCCACGGCGCAACTTCAGATCTAGTGCCGATAGCGGTTCGTCCAACAAAAGTACTTTTGGTTTCTTAGCAAGTGCGCGCGCTAACGCAACGCGCTGTTGCTGGCCACCGGAAAGTTGGGAAGGCATCCGATTTTCGTAACCTTCGAGTCGAACTTGGGCTAGCGCTTCACTAACTCGGGTAGCTACCTGTGCCTTGTCAACATTTTCCATTTCTAAGCCGAATGCGATGTTGCCCGCAACTGTCATGTGCGGGAAAAGTGCATATGACTGAAACACAGTGTTAACAGGGCGATCGTATGGAGGTTTGTCATCAATGCGCTCACTCTCGAGCACAATCTCGCCACTATCTGGGTACTCTAAGCCTGCAATACTTCTTAGCAGTGTCGTCTTGCCACAACCAGATGGTCCAAGCAGAATAAAAAATTCACCGGCCGCAATATCTAATGAAACATCATCGAGGGCGCGTACTTCGCCACCTTCAGGAGTTTGGAAAACTTTAGTGATGTTGCGAATCTCGAGAAATTTTTCGCTCAACTTTGCCTACTTTCAAATGTCCGATTTGCTCACTACACGCAAGCATTTGCAAGCAACTTACAATAAATTGGCACTCAAATTTGGCAAATTGGCTAAAGTCACAATTTGCTAACGGAGTAAACCTCTGAATCTAAAGCCTTGGGCGCGCGGGGGAAAACTTCATAACATCGCGACTTACTGGGCGCCCAGCAATCATGTCAGCCACAAACTTGCCAGTTCCAGGCCCCATCATCAAGCCCAACATTCCATGTCCAGTTGCTGCGATAACTCGAGGAGCCTTTGGTAGCGGGCCGATATATGGCATACCGTCGGGACTTGCAGGGCGAAGTCCAGCTAACTCATTCCTGATTTCCAGGCGCTCTGGCAAATTCAAAACCTGTCGCGCTGTGGCGATTAATTTTTCACTTGCATTCGAATTTACTGACATATCAGAGTTTGAAGTCAGAGCAAACCCGGTACTCATGCGAAGTCCCCAATCCAGGGGATTGGTAGCAATTCGCTGATCTGCCAACATCAAAGTACGTGTTGGTTTTTCAATTACTTCAGGTAGCGTGACTGACTGTCCCTTGGCCGCCATGATTGGCAAGTTTTCGCCAATAGTTTTTGCCAGCTCGCGAGACCAGACACCTGCAGCCAGCACCACATAGTCGCTAATCCAAGAATCCGTTGCAGTTGCCACCGTTACATTGCGATTAGTTGACGATAGGCCAGTTACTTTCTCTTCGCGAAATGCAACTCCGATTGCTTCGCAATTGCGTCGATAAACATCAACTAACTTGCCAGGATCTAATCCAAAGTCATCACTGAACTCAACAATTGCTTTAACTGAATCTTTAAGAATCGGTTCACTATCCAAACTCACGTGTAAATCAAGTTGCTTGGCATTAACTCCATATCGATTCACTAGCTCAACTTCGTGTTCAGCATCGTGTTCAGCATTGTCTGAAGTGTAGACATACCACTGTGGCAAGTTAGTACGTGTTAAATCAGTGGTCTCAGTTAAGCCTTCAATGACATCCATGCTGGTATCAAGTAATTCTTTTAAAGCTGGTGCGCAGTGATCCACGTGAGCGTCAGTGCAGGAGCGCGCAAACTTTAGGGTCCATGGCGCAAGTAGTGATCCGGCGCCCGGAGTAATTGCAAATGCGCCAGTGCGGCCAACTAAATTTTTGAACCCGGTTTGCACCATACCTGGCGCGGCAAATGGAATAACGTGACTTGGGCTGATCCAACCGGCGTTAGCCAGGGAAGTTCCGTATGTTGAACCGCCGCTCTCAACTACTATGACGGATGCGCCTTCTTTAGCTAATTCCCAGGCGCATGCCAGACCAATGATTCCGCCACCGATTACTGTGACATTATTCTGTGAACTCATGCTCATAGCCTATGGAGTTTGGTTACGCAAAGCATTTGTAGTGTCTAATTTGTGAGGAAAGCGACTTCTACGAAGTCGCCACCATAAGCCGGGGCTGCATTAACCCAAGCCTGCTTAGAGTTTGCATCA
>JBIIFI010000060.1:0-5550 GCA_044237405.1 Candidatus Nanopelagicales bacterium
TTAATCCAATCGTGTCATCAGGAGATAACAAATTAGCGGTGAAGAAAGTTTGTGACCAACTTGGGATAGCAACGTTTTATGCAAGCAGTTCACCAACATCTAAATTAGATCTAGTTACTGCCCAGCAAGAATCTGGTGAAGTTGTAGCGATGATCGGTGATGGCATTAATGACGCAGCTGCTTTAGCTAAAGCGCATTTAAGTCTGGCCATGGGGAGCGGGGCGGATGTCGCCGCGAGTGCAGCCGACATAGTTCTATTGCGTTCCACTATGGCAGCCGCCGTTGATGCCATTGAGTTATCTCGAGCAACCATGAAGACGATTAAATTGAATCTATTTTGGGCATTTGCTTATAACGTTGCTGCAATTCCACTTGCGATGCTTGGCTTATTAGGTCCAGTTATTGCTGCTGGTGCGATGGCATTTTCCAGCGTATTTGTTGTAACTAACAGTTTGCGACTGCGTTCCTTTAAGTCTTTAACTGACTAAATCCAGCTAGGCAGCCACATGCGCAGATGCCACATGTCATAAGTCAATGACTGTCCGGTCAAAATTGGATAAAAGAATATCGTGAGAATTGCTGTCACAAATACGAAGGTAAATACTGGCCAACGTTTTTCAATCTGGTTATCGCTATTGACTCGACAATTAGCCAAATAGAGAACAAGTGCCAATGCCATTGCGGTGTATGGAATAAAAACAACTGAGTAAAACGTAAAGACTGTTCGCTCGGTGAAGAACAACCATGGAATCCATCCAGCAGCAAAAGCAACTGTAATCGGTAGTGCAGCAGTATGCCTTCGGGTGACTGCTAAGTAAACGACAATTGCAATTGCCAGAGCTCCAGCCCACCAAATCAGGGGATTGCCAAGTGGAATTACTTCTTGCGAACACTTATCTGCGCCACAAGTTGGATCTGTTTCATAGTAAAAACTTGTCGGGCGAATCATTAGCGGCCAAGTCCAGGGATTCGCGGAGTAACTGTGCGGTGTTGAAAGGTTGGTATGAAAGCTAAGCATGTCTGCGTGATAGTGAATCAAACTAACTAGCGAATCTGGCAGCCATGGTGTCGTTGAATTAGTTTCTGCCCAGTCACGATTCCAGCCGCCGGTACTTGTAAACCAGCCAAACCAACTTGCTACGTATATGCCAATAATTGCAACTGGCATAAGTAGCGCGGGTAAGAAATCTTTAACCACCCAAACCTTTACACTTTCCAGAGCATTGCGTCGCCGAGCGTAATCCCAAACCAGCATCAGCAATCCAAATGCTGCTGCGAAATAAACTCCGCTCCATTTTGTTCCGCAGGCTAAACCCAGGGCAATCACCATTGCCCAACGCCAGATTTTAGGGCCACCAGAATTTGCAATGTCGCGATCAATAATCAGAAAGCCAAATGCCGCGAGGACAAAAAATGAAAGCGAAGTATCTAATAGCGCGGTACGACTCATGGCAATGTGTAAGCCATCAAGCGCGAGTAGCAGGCCAGCTACCGTCCCAATGAAATTCGAATTTGTTAAACGTCGTGCGATTCGAGCAGTAAGTAAGACACTTAGGATTCCCAAGATGGCAATTGAAATTCGCCAACCAAAAGGCGTGGCACCAAAAATCGATTCTCCACTGGCAATAATCCATTTACCAATTGGTGGATGCACTACATATGAGGCAGCTTCAGTAAAGATGCTCTGGTAATTTTCACCACCACTTGCCAGTAAAACAGCATCGGCATTTTCGATTACTTTGCGTTCATGGCCAAAGTTAAGTAACGCTAGCGAATCCTTGACGTAGTAAGTCTCATCAAAAATAATTGCATGTGGTTGTCCCAAGTAAGGCAAACGAAGTAGCGCAGCCAACCCAGTTGCAGCCAGCGGCCCAACCCAGCCAGCCCAACCAGCTTTCAGTGGCGCCTTAATGTCTAAATCAAAATCTGCGCGAGAACTTAGTTTCGGTGCTTCTATTGACTCGGAACTTATGCTCACCGCTCAAAAGTACCGCACTGCGGATTAATTGCGGAATGATGGAGGAATGTCCGGTCAACTTTTCCTTGCAGCCACACCAATTGGGAATATTGGTGATGCCTCAATGAGGTTGCGCGAGGTTTTGTCCAGTGCACAGGTAATTGCAGCTGAAGACTCGCGCCGGGCGCATCGACTGATTTCGGATTTAGGGATTACAACATCGGCTCAAATATGGTCTTTTTATGATGCTGTGGAAGAAGCAAAAAGTTCTGAGTTAATTTCTCGCGTGCAACTAGGTGAAACTGTTGTAATGATTTCTGACGCTGGAATGCCAAGTGTTAGTGATCCGGGGTATCGCTTAATGCAAGAGGCAATAGCGCAAGGCGTTAAGGTTTCGGTAATTCCCGGTCCGTCGGCAGTATTGGCTGCGCTCGCCATTAGCGGATTACCAGTAGATCGATTTTCATTCGAAGGTTTCCTTCCCCGCAAATCTGGGGAGCGCAAGACGCTGTGTGAAACCTTGCTGCATGAAACTCGAACTATGGTTTTCTTTGAAGCCCCACATCGACTCGTTGCGTCACTTTTAGACTTACAAACGGTTTTTGGCGCAGACCGAAGCGCCGTTGTTTGTCGAGAACTGACCAAGACTTACGAGGAAGTAGTGCGTGGCACGCTTGCTGAATTAGTGGCCTGGAGCGACAAAGAAATTCTTGGCGAAATCACTTTGGTTGTAGCCGGCGCTGATCCGTTACCAGAAACTTCACCAGGTGAGTGGGTGGCATTAGTTGCTACTCGAGTTGAAATAGGCGAATCTCAGCGCGATGCAATTGCAGCAGTAGCTCGCGAACTCGGTGTACCAAAACGAGATGTGTACGACGCAGTACTCGCGGAACAACGCCTGCGAAAAAGTTAAGCTTGTTGCGCCCTAGACTTATCACATGGCTACCAGCAAGGCGTTTTACTTATCAACGCCGATCTACTATGTAAACGACGCTCCTCACATCGGTCATGCCTACACAACTGTGGCTGGCGATGTAATGACTCGTTGGCATCGAATGGCTGGTGAAGATGTTTGGTTTTTGACTGGGACTGACGAGCATGGACAAAAAGTTCTGAGAACCGCAGAAGCAAATGGCGTGAAGCCACAGGCTTGGGCTGACAAATTGGTATCGGAAGCCTGGTTGCCTGTACTTGATGTGATTGATGTTGCCAATGACGATTTCATTCGCACCACTCAGGAGCGTCACACCAAGCGCGTTCAACGCTTTCTGTCTCAGCTAAAAGATGCTGGACACATCTATGAGGGTTCATATGAAGGTCCCTATTGTGTGGGCTGTGAAGAATTTAAACTTCCGGGCGACCTAATCGGTGGTCCAAATGACGAAAAGCTTTGCCCAATTCATTCCAAGCCCGTGGAACAAATCAGTGAAACGAATTACTTCTTCAAGTTGTCGGCATATGCCGATGCTCTAATCAAGCACTACGAATCAAATCCTCAAGCAATTCGACCGGAATCTGCATACAACGAAGTTATGTCGTTCCTTCGCTCTGGACTGCAAGACTTATCTATCTCTCGCTCTACTTTTGACTGGGGTATCGAAGTTCCATGGGATCCATCACAAGTTGTTTATGTTTGGTTTGATGCCCTCCTTAACTACGCAACTGCAGTAGGTCTGGGAGATGAACCAGGTAGCGAAGGCGCAAAGAAATTTGCTGCCACTTGGCCAGCAGATGTGCATTTAGTCGGCAAAGACATTCTGCGGTTCCATGCAGTGATTTGGCCGGCCATGTTAATGGCTGCAGATTTACCGCTGCCTAAATGTGTGTTTGCCCACGGCTGGCTGTTAGTTGGTGGCGAAAAAATGAGCAAAAGTAAGCTCACCGGAATTTCACCACAAAGCATCGTCGACTTAGTTGGCTCAGATGCATTTAGGTATTACTTCATGCGCGCCATAATTTTTGGCCAAGATGGCTCATTCTCTTGGGAAGACTTAGTTGCTCGCTACACCTCGGAACTGGCAAACGGTTTAGGTAATTTAGCTAGCAGAGTTCAGGCCATGGTGGTTAAGAATTTCGGTGGCTTATTACCTGCACCTGGAGAATTAACGGCAACTGAAGAAGCTTTAGCCCAACTTTTGCTCAAGACTTCTGCGCAGGCAGACGTTTCGATCCGAGCTTTTGATTTTCAAACTGGAATCGTGGCAGTCAAAGAGTTTGTCGACGCCGTAAATCTTTATGTGACCGAACAAGAACCTTGGAAATTGGCCAAGTTAGATGATGCCGACAGCCGACAGCGCTTAGCAACAATTCTCTATACAGTTTGTGAGTCGCTGCGCGCAGTATCGATTTTGTATGCACCAATCATGCCAAAGAGTATGTCGGAACTTTGGAACGATATTGGCGCTCATGAATCTGGAATTGGAAATAGTTTTGCTGATGTTGCAAACTGGGGACAATTAAAGCCAGGGGTAAAAATCACCAAGAGTGAATCAATGTTCCCGCGGATTGAAGAACCTGAAACTATTTAAGGCGCCTTCAGAGCCTCACTTATAAGGTTTCCAAATGCTTTGGCACCAGTCTTGGTTAAGTGCACACCGTCAGGAGCAAAATATCCTTTGCGACCTTTACTTGCGGAATTCCAATCTGCAAGTCGAACATTTGGATATTGACTAACTAACTCGGAAATTACTTTGTTAGTTGGCTTCATCCAGACTCGAGGAACTCGAACATTCACGACCACAACCCGATTACGATCACTAAGTGCATCGAGTATTGGCTTCAGGTCTTCTTCTTGAACAATGCCGTTTGTTCCCATGTGTATTACAACGTTTGGTCCGAGCCGGTCTTCATCCCTGCGTTTTTGAATTCGCTTCGCTATTTTGTCGGGCTGCCTGCTAACGGCTGCATCAATAGAAACTTTTCCTAAAATCGATTTCAGACTTTCTCGAGCACCAAGTACAACCGAGTCACCGAAAATCACCGGCGGGATCTTGTTCTGAAGTTCTTGCTGAACCACCGCAGCATCTTCTGCTGCCTTAATCAACGGATCCTCCGGTGCTAAGACAACTGGCTTCAGGGGAATTATCGGATCTTCGTCGATTGCCGTGATGCCGCCGATTCCAGTTAAGTTTCCTGCACTTGGCGTAGGTACTCGATACATACCCAGCAAGCTCACAGTAATCACTGCAATGCCAGTTGCCGACGCTATGAAGGTGCGGGCCTGTGGTCTAGGAACGCCAGCTGCTCTCCATATTTGAAGTCGACTTCCGATAGCGCCGTTTCGAATTGGTAGTTCTACAAAACGATATGACAAATCGGAGATCACTAAAACAATTACTATTTTGGCCAGAAAAGTAACGGGTTCGGGCCACTGCACATCGATGCCAGATCGCAGCAATACAAATATTGGCCAATGCCAGAGGTAAATTCCGTATGAGCGGTCGCCGAACCACTTAAGAATTGGATTTCCCAGTATCTGCCCAAACTTTAAGCCTGGATGCGCAGCGATTGCGATTAGCGCAGCGGTAAGTAGCGACAAAACCAAGAAGCCACCGCGATAAAGCCACTCGTTTAATTCACTTACGTACACAAAG
>JBIIFI010000061.1:0-5515 GCA_044237405.1 Candidatus Nanopelagicales bacterium
GAGTGTTCTATGTGGCATTTGGTGGGATGCGCTGGGATTGGCGCCCGATGATGTGGGTTGTTGCCGCACTATCAATGATCATTGGATCGATTTTGGCAGTTACCCAAACTGACATTAAGCGCATGCTTGCCTTTTCTTCAGTTGCCCACACGGGATTTATTTTGTTAGGTGTCGTAGCAACTAGTGCAGCGGGACTATCTAGCACTTTGTTCTATCTACTGGCATACGGATTCACTTCGTTAGGTGCGTTCGCCATCGTTGGTTTAGTAAGGGATGCATCTGGTGAAGCTACGCATTTGTCGCAGTGGGCCGGTTTAGGTAAGAAGTCACCATGGATGGCAAGCATTTTTGCGCTATTCCTGCTTGCCCTTGCTGGTATTCCACTCACCAGCGGCTTTACCGGCAAATTCGCAGTGTTTACTGCAGCAATCGAAGGTGGCGCCACTCCGCTCGTAATTGTGGCAGTTGTGGCAAGTGCAGTTGCTGCCTTCTTCTACGCCCGAGTAATAGTACTTATGTTCTTCACAGATCCGCCAGTTGACGGACCTAGCGTTGTGGTGCCAAGTGCGCTCACCACAATTGCAATTGCTGTTAGCGCTGCGTTCACTATATTGCTAGGCATTGCCCCTCAGCCAGTATTGGACCTAGTTATAAACGCTGGTTTGTTCATCCGCTAAATCCAAAGTCGCAACTTTGGGCATTAAGTGGAAAGATTAAGAAGTGACCGTGCTATTTCCCGAAGAATTATCAGATCTCGAAGATGAGCTTTTTGCTGGCTTAGCTTCGGTCGAGGATCGGTTACGTGTCGAAATTGCCAGCGACTATGAACTTGCAGACATTACCGCGCGACATCTTGTAGAGGCTGGCGGAAAACGCTTTCGTCCATTGTTAGTTTTGCTGGCGTCACATTTCGGAAATCCTAAAGCCGAAGGCATAGTTCCGGCAGCCGTTGTCGTTGAGCTAACCCACCTAGCAACTCTGTATCACGATGATGTGATGGATGAAGCTACTGTGCGTCGCGGCACCCAATCTGCAAATAGTAGATGGGGTAATACCGTTGCAATTTTGAGTGGCGACTTTTTATTTGCTCGCTCCTCCAAATTGCTCGCAGACTTAGGTCCGGAAGCAGTCCGCGTGCAAGCGCAAACTTTTGAACGACTAGTGATTGGCCAGTTGCGCGAGAGCGTAGGCCCGCAAGGAAACGAAGATCCGATTGTGCATCACTTAGAAGTGCTTGCAGATAAAACGGGTTCGTTGATTGCTGCTGCCGGGCGTTATGGCGCGATGATGAGCGGCGTCTCACCAGAACTAACTGACAAGATCGCAGACTTTGGCGAAAGCATAGGTATCGCATTCCAATTAAGTGATGACCTATTAGATATTGAATCTGATGTCTCGGGTAAAACTCCAGGAACTGATTTGCGCGAAGGCATTAAAACCCTTCCTGTACTTTTCGCGCTAGCGGATTCAAGTACCCCAGATCGACTCAGAGATCTTTTAAGTCGACCATTGCCAGATGATGTAGAACATAGTGAAGCGTTAGCTGCGCTTCGCGTACATCCAGCGATGGACCAAGCTCGGGAAGTTCTAGAGCAATGGGCAGATCGAGCCCGTGAGCGACTTACTGCATTGCCGGATTGCGACGCGAAAAGTGCAATGCTTAGTTTGGTCGATAACGTTGCATATCGTACGGTTTAGGCGCCAAACACTAGTTGGCTATCGAGCTACCGGTCCGAGCAAATTATGAATTTACTTAGGGATCTAAAGAGCCAATCCGAATCATCCAAAGGAACCATTGCTGGGGCGCTGGTTTACTTATTCTGGGGTTCGGTTGTTTTATATTGGCCAAAACTGCAGCCGGCTGATGCCGTTGAAATTCTTAGCCATCGCGCAATTTGGAGTTTGCTAACGCTATTTATAATTATTGCGTTCCAGCGCCGGTTTGCTACGTTAGTTGCAATTTTCCGCAACAAACGCTCTTTGTTTTTATTAACTTGTGCCTCAATCCTGATTGCTGCAAACTGGGGCCTCTTTATTTGGGCGAGTATAAATAGCCATGTATTGGATTCTTCGCTTGGTTACTTCGTAACCCCGCTTCTTAATGTTCTGTTAGGTGTATTTTTCTTCCAGGAAAAACTCCGCAAGTTACAGTGGCTTGCCATTGGAATTTCTGCACTGGCGCTTTTAGTTCTCAGTGTTGCTTTAGGAAGTCCACCCGTGCTGGCTTTTGCTATTGGACTTACCTTTGCGCTTTATGGATATGTCAAGAAGCTTGCAAACCTTGAAGCGCTAGAAAGTTTGACCGTAGAAACAGCGCTACTAACTCCATTTGCAATAGTTTTTCTTGGCTGGCTTACTCTTAATGGCAATAGTACTTTTGGGTCCGAGGGTTTAACTCACTCAATATGGTTAATCAGCTCTGGCGTGGTAACCGCGTTACCACTATTACTTTTTGGATACGCTGCAATTCGGATTCCATTATCCCGATTAGGAATGTTGCAGTACTTGAGTCCTACGATTCAATTCATTATTGGACTTTTGATCTTCCAAGAAAACATGCCAACCGAAAGACTGTTTGGATTTGTTTTGACTTGGGTAGCACTTGGAATTCTAACTTTCGACCTATTACGCCAACGGTCGTTGAATCAGGTGGCAGACTCTGCGATTTCGGAAAGCCTTAATTCCCCTGAAAAAGGTAAGACTTTTAAGTAATCTAATTGCTGTGAAGGAAATCGACTTTTTAGTCATTGGCGCGGGCGCATCAGGTGCAGCAGTTTCATGGCGATTGGCCTTAGGTGGCGCAAAAGTTGTTTGCTTGGAGCAAGGTGGCTGGGTTACTCCAGAATCTGCCCCTTCGTTAACCCCGGCTTGGGAACAAGCCAGAGCGCGTAGTCATAATCCAAACCCAAATGTTCGAATGAATAGCTGGGACTACCCAATTGATGCCACTGATACGCCAATTCAGCCCTCGCTATACAACGCAGTAGGTGGCTCGACAATTCACTGGGGCGCACACTTTCCTCGCATGAAGCCATCAGATTTTAGAGTTAAGTCATTGGATGGCGTGGCTGATGATTGGCCCATTTCATATTTTGATTTAGCAGAGTACTTTGAAATTAATGACCGAATGATGGGTGTTTCAGGTCTTGCTGGTGATCCGGCTTATCCGCCTCGCGCTGAGCGGGAGTTCCACCCTTTGCCGATCGGCATTGGCGCGCAGCGAATCGCTCAAGCTTACGAACGACTTGGTTACCACTGGTGGCCAGTGGATGCAGCAATCACGAATGGTCAAAAAGGAGTCCGCAAAGGTTGCAATAATTGCGGTCCATGTGACTTGGGATGTCCAAGGGGTTCGCGAGCCAGTGTTGATCTTGCATACTGGCCAGAAGCGATGGCAGCTGGAGCTGAATTAATTACTGAAGCGGCCGTACAAAGAATCATTACGAAGCAAAACAAAGTAACCGGTGTTGAATATATAGATGCAAATGGAAACACTCAGACGCTGAATGCCGCCAATGTTGTGCTTGCTAGCAACGGAATTGGAACTGCCAGATTGCTACTGCTGAGCGCCGCCGCGGATTGCCCATCTGGCTTAGCAAATAGCTCAGACCAAGTTGGCCGAAATCTAATGCATCATCCAACGGCATTAGTAACGGGAGTATTTGACGAGTATGTAGATGGCTTCAAGGGTCCATTTGCGGTCAGTATTTATAGTCAAGAGTTTTACGAAACCGATACTTCTCGCGGTTTCGTCAGAGGCTATCAAGCCCAAACCATTCGAAGTGATGGTCCACTTGGAACTGCTTCCGGCGGATACACCAAGCCAGTTAAGTGGGGTAAAAACCATCACGCTGACTTCTATCGACAATTCGGAAAAACTGCGAGCATCACGGTAACTACTGAAGATATGCCAAGTCCAGAAAATCGCGTAACGCTTTCAGAAAAAGTGGATCGTAGGGGAGTGAGAATTCCAAAGTTGACTTATCGCGTCGATGATAACGCGCAAAAGTTATTGGACTTTGGAATTCGCACGAATACTGAAGTTCTCAAGGAAGCCGGTGCTACCGAGATAATTACCGTTCCGTTAGTGGGGTCAGCAGGTTTCCATTTACTTGGTACAGCTCGAATGGGAGATGATCCCGGCAACTCGGTAGTAAATGGCACAGGACGAGCGCATGATTTCGACAATCTTTGGATTGTGGATGGCAGTGTCTTCGTAACTGCTGGTGCCTTGAATCCAACTTCCACTATTCAAGCGATCGCGCTTCGCGCAGCTGACTACATGCTGGGGCGCGAACTACTTCCACCTATGAATGAAACTCAGGCGTTTCAAGAACAGGTTGCTGCAACATGAAAACTAGGTTAGAAAATCTCTTGGACATATTGATTCCAGAATCTGATGGGCACCCCAGCGCAGCGCAGGCGATTTCGCAGGAATCATTAATTGCGGATCTGTCGCGAATGCACGATTTTGCGCTAATTGAAAATATGCTACAAAGTTTGCCCGAAAATTTGGCAGAGCTTGGAGTAGACCAAGCCGAAGCGCAGGTAACTCACTGCGAAGCAAACTTCCCAAAAGAATTCGCGATACTTTTGAATGCCGTGTACATTGCATACTACGAGTCACCCAAAGTGTTACGAAGAGTAAATGAAAAAACTGGTTACAACATAAATCCACCACAGCCTGCAGGGTACTCACTAGAAGAATTTGACCCTGCGCTTTTAGTAAATGTCAGAAACCGAAAGCCATTCTGGAAGGTAGATCATGGGAATACATAACGGTAAAGGTGTAGTAGTTACAGGCGGTTCCAGTGGAATCGGGCTGGGCATCGTTGAAAGATTTTTACATGATGGTGCAGTAGTTGTTATTGCAGACATCCAGGAGCCAGACATATCTAAACTGGAAGCTGATTATCCAAATCAAATCTTTTATTGCAAAGTAGATGTCTGCGATGAATCCATGATTCGTGATGCAGTCGAGGAATTATTACGTCACGCTGCGCGGTTAGATGCCATGGTAAATAATGCCGGCATCATAAATGTAGCTGGGCTTTCGGACACTACCGCCGAAAGTTGGCTGAAAATGCTAAATGTAAACGTAGTTGGAGTAGCCCTGGGTTCTAAAGTTGCTGCCGAATATATGTCGAAAGATAATAAAGGTGGCGTAATCGTTAATGCTTCATCAGGCGGTGGCAGACATGGCGTCCCAATGTTTTCGCAATACTGTGCAACTAAAGCCGCCATCATAATGATGAGTCAAAGTTTTGCGCAAGAACTAGCGCCGGCAAAAATTCGAGTAAATTGCTATACCCCTGGGCATATCATGACCCCACTTTGGGAAGACATTGTTGAAGGCATGGGAAAGAAACTTGGTAAGTCACGGGATGAAACTTTGCAGGAGTTTTTGACTACTGTGCCATGGGGAAGATTTGGCACCCCAGCCGATGTAGCAGCTACCGTATCTTGGTTATGCACCGATGATGCTGAGTACATCAGCGGCCAATGCATCGGAATG
>JBIIFI010000062.1:0-5509 GCA_044237405.1 Candidatus Nanopelagicales bacterium
CCCAAGGCAGGTAACCCGCTGTGACAACCACCCCAGATCGGGATTCATTGTTGGCTGGGGGCATGCCAACTCAGTATGTAGATGTGAATCCTGAGGAAACTCGGGAGTGGATTGAGTCCCTGGATGCCTTAATCGCAACCCATGGCGAACAACGCGCGCGTCACATCATGCTTTCGCTGTTGCGACATTCATCGGAAAAAAATGTCGGTGTCCCAAGTCTGCGAAGCACTGACTACATAAACACCATCTCGCCAGACCGGGAACCTGATTTCCCTGGCGATGAAACTATCGAGCGCAGAATTCGTGCCTACATCCGATGGAACGCTGCGATGTTGGTGCATCGCGCGCAACGACCGGGTATTGGCGTCGGCGGACACATTTCAACTTACGCATCAAGTGCTTCGCTGTATGAAGTTGGGTTCAATCATTTCTTCCGTGGCCCAGAGCACGAAGGTGGCGGCGACCAAGTATTTTTCCAAGGTCACGCATCCCCAGGTATGTATGCGCGTGCATATTTAGAAGGTCGCTTAAGTAGCGATCGCCTAGATGGATTCCGCCAAGAACTTTCGGCTGCGCCAAATGGATTGCCGAGCTATCCGCATCCGCGTTTGATGCCTGACTTCTGGCAGTTCCCAACTGTGTCAATGGGACTTGGTCCGATGAATGCGATTTATCAAGCGCGCTTTAATCGGTACTTGCATCATCGCGGCATCAAAGACACTTCGCAGCAACGAGTTTGGGCATACCTTGGCGATGGCGAAATGGATGAGCCTGAATCATTGGGTGCGATCGGCATCGCAGCTCGCGAAGAACTAGACAACTTAACTTTTGTAATCAACTGCAACTTGCAACGCCTAGATGGCCCAGTTCGCGGTAACGGAAAAATTATTCAAGAACTCGAATCTCATTTCCGTGGTGCGGGCTGGAATGTCATCAAAGTTATTTGGGGCCGCGAGTGGGACGAATTACTAGACATTGATAACGAAGGTGCTCTCGTTAACTTAATGAATCGAACACCTGATGGTGATTTCCAGACTTACAAAACCGAAAACGGTGGATTTGTTCGTGACAATTTCTTTGGCCGTGATCCGCGAACCAAAGCCATGGTCGAAGGCTGGTCGGATGAAAAGGTTTGGAACTTAAAGCGCGGTGGCCATGACTACAAAAAGATGTATGCCGCCTACGCTGCTGCCGAAGCCCATACCGGTCAGCCAACTGTAATTCTGGCCAAGACCATCAAGGGTTGGACGCTGGGATCTCACTTCGAAGGCCGTAATGCCACTCACCAGATGAAAAAACTTACCCACGAAGATCTTCGGGAGTTCCGCGATCGCCTTCAAATTCCTTTCACTGACGATCAACTAGATGACAAGTTGCCGCCTTATTACCACCCAGGCGATAACCATGAACACATCGAGTACTTGCATGAACGTCGGCGCGCACTCGGTGGCTATGTGCCATCTCGAAGCACAAAAGCAAAAGTATTGACTTTGCCAGGTATTGAAACTTATAAAGACATGAGCGCTGGATCTGGAAATCAACCAGTTGCAACCACGATGGCCTTTGTTCGATTGCTGCGCGATCTTGTTCGCGATAAAAACATTGGCAATCGAATCGTTCCGATCATTCCTGACGAAGCGCGAACATTTGGCATGGACAGCTTCTTCCCAACTTTGAAGATCTACTCCCCGCACGGTCAGCAATACATGTCAGTTGACCGCGAGTTAATGCTTTCCTACAAGGAATCTGAAATTGGCCAGATTCTGCACGAAGGCATTAACGAAGCAGGTTCGGTGGCTTCTTGGACTGCGGTTGCAACTTCGTATGCAACGCACAACGAACCGATGATTCCAATTTACATTTTCTATTCCATGTTTGGTTTCCAGCGCACTGGTGATTCATTCTGGCTAGCTGGTGACCAAATGGCTCGGGGCTTTGTTCTGGGCGCAACAGCTGGTCGCACCACACTCAATGGCGAAGGCTTGCAGCACGAAGATGGTCACTCACATTTGCTCGCCGCAACTAATCCTGCAGTAGTTAGTTACGACCCGGCTTACGGATTTGAAATTGGACATATTGTGCGCGATGGTTTGCGCCGAATGTTTGGCGAAAATCCCGAGGACATCTACTACTACTTAACGGTTTACAACGAACCGTATGTGCAACCTGCTGAACCAGCCGGAGTCGATGCTGCTGGCATCCTGCGCGGTATGTATTTATTGGCTCCAGATCCATCTGCCAAGGGCCCTCGCGCGCAATTACTTGCCTCTGGTGTGTCCGTTCCTTGGGCTCTGGAAGCGCAAAAGTTACTTCGCGAAGATTGGGGCGTCAGCGCTGATGTTTGGTCTGTAACATCCTGGAATGAGTTACGCCGCGATGGCTTAGCCGTTGATCGCCATAACTTCTTGAATCCCTTCGAAACGCCAAAAACTAGTTGGGTCACCGACAAGTTAACTGGCACCGAGGGTCCAGTAATTGCAGTTTCAGATTTCATGCGCGCTGTTCAAGATCAAATTCGTGACTGGGTGCCTAATGATTTCGTGTCCCTTGGAACTGATGGTTGGGGTATGTCTGATACTCGCGGTGCACTTCGTCGTCACTTCTTGGTTGATGCCCAAAGCATTGCAGTCCAGACTTTGGCAATGTTGGCTAAGCGCGGTGAAGTGCCTGCTGAACGCGTACAAGAAGCCATTGATCGCTATGACTTAACTAATCCAAAGTCAGCATCAGCTGGCAATACTGAAGGTGGCGGCTGATGCGCGTAGCGCTTGGCAAAACTGACCTGCAAGTACATCCACTTTGTTTAGGCGGAAATGTATTTGGCTGGAGTGCTAACGCAGAGCAATCACAAGAAGTATTAACCGCATATGAAACAGCTGGTGGAAACTTCATCGATACCGCTGACATGTATTCCCGCTGGCACACCGGCAATGTTGGTGGCGAAAGCGAAACCATAATTGGCGATTGGATGCGAAGTCGCGGCAATCGAAGCGAAATGATTATCGCCACTAAAGTTGCCAAACTTGCTACGCGTCCTGGCTTAAGTGCTGCGAACATCGCTGCTGCTGCCGAAGATTCACTTCGTCGCCTCGGCACTGATTACATAGATATCTACTACGCGCACCATGATGACGAAGAAATACCGCTCGAAGAATCATTAACGGCATTCAACAAACTTGTAACCACTGGCAAAGTTCGATACTTAGCTGCTTCCAACTACACGGCCTCGCGTCTTGCAGAAGCATTGAAAGTTTCTCGTGACCTTGGCATGAGTGAATACCTTTTACTTCAACCCAATTACAACGCAATTGTGCGCGATGAATACGAAGGCGTCTTAATGGCGACTGCTGTCAAGGAAGACATCTCGGTACTTCCCTACTTCTCCTTGGCAACTGGTTTCCTAACTGGCAAGTATCAGCCAGGTGTTGAAGTCGATAGTGTGCGCGCTGGAGATATGCCGGACTACATGAACGATCGCGGCTGGGCAATCCTTAATGCGCTATCCGAGATTGCCAAGGCGGAAAACACAACAATTGCGGCAACTGCCTTGGGTTGGTTACGAGCTCAACCTGGCGTAGTCACCCCGATTGCCAGTGCTCGAACTGTCGAGCAACTTGCCGAGATCCTTCCGGTAGTTGAACTATCGGCGCAGCAAGTTGCAAGCGTTAACGCACTCTAACTTTCCACCAGCGACCCACCTCTTCAGCCACTACTGGCACACTTAGTTACATGCCACGCTCCATTCGGTCCACCGAATCCACACCTGAACGTATTGCTGCCGAACACGCAGTATTAGCGCGTCGGGTGCAGCGCATGACTGGTGAGCTAACCACGGCAGCAACTTCTCGCATGGAAGAGACTTTGCCTTGGTTCACAGCATTGCCAGCTAATGAACGCGCATCAGTAAGCCTGGTGGCACAAAGTGGAATTACAAACTTTGTTGAATGGTTTTCGGCAGGCTTAGAATCCAAGGATCATGTTGGTGATATCTTCTCTAGCGCTCCCCGTGAATTAGCTCGCGCGTTAACTCTGCAACAAACAGTTGAGCTCGTTCGAACTTCTATGGCCGTGGTCGAAGAGATGGTTGAGCAAATAGCTGGAGCGAACGAGTATCGCCAGTCGTACTTACGCGAATCGCTACTTCGCTATTCCAGTGAAATTGCATTCGCTGCTGCCGAGTTCTATGCGCGCGCGGCAGAAACTCGTGGCGCTTGGGATGCACGGCTACAAGATTTAGTCCTCGATGCAATTTTGGGTGGTAGCTCGGACGATGCACTAATTGCTCGCGCAGCAGCCGCGGGTTGGGATGTGAACAAACATGTGCTCGCGTTAGTGGGACCAGTACCCTCAACCCAAGTCGCTATCGAAGTTCATATGGAACAAATCCGAAGAACTGCTAAAGCAGCAAAACTCGATGTCATGGTTGGCGTTCACAACGATCGCATGATCACTATCGTTGGCGGTGTCGAACAGACTGACAATCCAGAAACTGTGGCAAAACCATTTGTTGGACATTTTGGAACTGGAACTGTGGTTACTGGTCCAATAGTTTCAACTTTGCAAGATGCGCACAGTTCTGCCCTTGCAGCTCTGTCGGGATATCGCGCGCTGAGTTACCTCGAAACCAGCCCTCGCTTAGTTGACTCAGAAGATTTAATTTCAGCGCGCGTAATTGCCGGAGACACATCGGCAATCGATCCAGTCGTAGTGAAAATTCGAAGTGAGCTTCGCGGCGATGTGCGCCAAACACTGGCTTGTTACTTGGAGTCAGCCCCAACCATCGAGGGCTGCGCCAGGGCGCTGTTTGTCCATGTAAACACCGTTAGGTATCGACTGCGCCGAGTTCTTGAGGTAACTGGGCTAGATCCCTTTGACCCAACTGATGCCCTAACTCTGCGAATCGCCCTCATGGTGGAACGAAATACCCCTGATTTGTAGGTAACCTACAAGAAAATGCCCTAGAATTTAGTGGATCGTCACCAGATTTAGCGGTTGCCTATACGAGAGACTATACGAGTGCTTGCAGTAGTTGCCCCCGGACAAGGTTCCCAGGTCCCTGGCTTTTTAACCCCATGGCTTGAACTTCCCCATTTCCAAGATCGCATGAAATGGCTAGGCACAGTTGCCGGCATCGATTTGATAGCCCACGGCACCACAAGTGATGAAGACACAATTCGAAATACTGCAGTAGCTCAACCTTTAATTGTTAGCGCGGGCATGGTTTCGTTACTTAGCCTGTTTCCGCATCCAGGTGAGGCGTACGCCAAAGTCGGAATCGGTGCTGGTCACAGCGTTGGTGAAATCACCGCAGCGGCCGCAGCAAATGTTATTTCTGCGGAGCAAGCCATGGTTTTAGTACGCGAACGTGGCAATGCTATGGCTGCTGCTGCTAACGTCACGCCAACTGGAATGTCGGCAGTATTAGGTGGCGATCGCGATGAAGTAATAGCCAAATTAGCCCAACACGGTCTTACGGCAGCAAATGAAAATGGCGCAGGTCAAATTGTTG
>JBIIFI010000063.1:0-5472 GCA_044237405.1 Candidatus Nanopelagicales bacterium
CGAGAAGCAATTTTTTCATCCGTTGAACATGCCGTGAGCGGATTAGATGACTTACGAGTACTCGATCTGTTCGCTGGCTCGGGGGCATTTGGAATTGAATCAATTTCTCGCGGCGCAGCAGAAGCGGTATTAATCGAAAAAGATTTACGCGCAGCCGATACTTTGCACATAAACATTGCCGGACTTGGAATCAAGAATGCCAAGGTTGTGATTGCTGATGTTATGGCTGAAGTAGCTCAAACATCGAGCCGTGGGGCATTTGATGTGGTTTTCATCGATCCGCCTTATGCCTTTGAAGATCAGCAGGTGGATGCTTTGCTGGTCCAGCTAGCTCAGAATGGCTGGCTCGAGGAATACGCATTATTAGTGGTCGAACGAGGATCTCGGTCGGCGGTGCATTGGCCTGAATCCGTTGAAGAACTGCGCAAGAAGGTTTATGGCGATACAACTATTTGGTACGGTCAGTACCTAACAAATGAATAATCCTCAACTTTCGAAAGAGGCAGGGTGAGTGCCATGGCTAAAAGTGGACAACGAAAAGCAGTATGCCCAGGATCCTTTGATCCAGTTACTTTTGGCCACCTTGATGTTTTTGCCCGCGCTGCCGAACAATACGACCATGTCACAGTTGCTGTCCTGCAAAACAGCACCAAGGCTGGGTTGTTCACTATGGAACAAAGAATTGAAATGATCACTGAATGCGTTAAGCCATATCCAAATATCGTGGTTGATACTTTCCAGGGACTATTGGTTGATTACTGCAAAGAAAATGGCATAAGTGCCATCTTTAAGGGACTTCGAGCCGTTTCTGACTTTGACTACGAACTGCAAATGGCGCAAATGAACTCTCGACTTGGCGTAGATACGCTTTTTGTGGCCACAAATCCTGAGTACAGCTTCCTGTCTTCAAGCATCGTTAAGGAAATTGCTAAGTTCGGCGGGGATGTGGCTGGCTTGGTACCTGAGAATGTTCACCAGGCGCTCAAAGCCCAACTTCAGGGAAAATCCTGAATTTAGGCGAATTTGGGCAAGGTCACGATTTGGGAGACCTGCTAAAAACGCGCTAATCTAGCCATTGGTCTTTAACGAGGCCGAATGAGCCTTACTTCCAGCGAGGAATACTGTGTCTAGCCTCGATCCGAGCTCGCCGCTAGTTCTTGATACTAGAGAACTTGGTCGCCGTGCCGGATCGATGAAGAAACTAGATTTCTCGGTGGCGGCACCGGCTGATCTCGGCGTCGGATTGATCGCAGTCCCACCAGGATCTGAAATTGAGTTTGATCTTCGGCTCGAATCAGTAATTGATGGGGTACTTGTCACCGGTAGCGCATTGCTAACGGTAGCGGGTGAATGTTCACGGTGTTTGGAGCCGTTGTCTTTCGATACGGAAGTCGACCTTCAAGAACTTTTTGAATATCCCGCTACTGATTCGCGAGGTCGCCAGATTGAATCTGGTAACGATGACGATGAACAACCGAAGCTAGATGATGATCTGATTGATCTAGAACCGGTTATTCGAGATGCAGTATTGCTAGCGATGCCGTTAGCACCACTATGTCAAACAGATTGTGCAGGATTGTGCATCACTTGCGGTGAGAACCTCAACGATGTTCCTGATCATGCACATGAAGAAATTGATCCGCGTTGGGCGACCCTGGCGAATCTAAAAGACTTAATTGAAGAATAAGTACGACGATTTGAACTAAATAGTTTGAATCGAAAACCTGAAAGGATGGCAGACCGTGGCCGTTCCGAAGCGTAAGACTTCACGCAGCAACACCCGTCATCGTCGTTCCGCATGGAAGGCAACAGCTGCAAACCTTGCTACCTGCGATCGTTGCCGTGCTCCAAAGTTGCAGCACACTGCCTGCCCAACTTGTGGTACATACGACAAGCGCCAGGTCCTTAGCGTCTAATCGTCGTGGCCGAGTCCACATCGCACGACCAGCTATTCGACCGACTGGGTTTAGTTTTTGATGCCCAGCTACTCGAACTAGCGCTCACGCACCGGTCATTCGCTTACGAGTCAGGCGGATTACCAACTAATGAGCGACTTGAGTTCCTTGGTGACTCAGTCTTAGGTGTAGTTGTCACGGATGCGCTCTATCACCGATATCCAGAATTACCTGAAGGTAATCTTGCAAAACTACGTTCGGCTGTCGTAAGCGCTCGCGCATTAGCGATTCAAGCCCGACGTCTTGGGTTAGGGGAATTCATTCGCCTTGGCCGCGGTGAAGAAACTACAGGCGGGCGAGATAAGTCATCGATTCTGGCCGACACATTTGAAGCAGTCCTAGGTGCTGTCTATGTTGATTTAGGAATCGAAGTTTCCCGCGAATTAATTTTGCGGCTATTGGATGACCAATTAGCTGAAGCTGCTGAACTAGGTGCAGGTCTAGATTGGAAAACTTCACTTCAGGAACTCACTGCTGAACTTGGTATCGGAGTTCCGATGTATGCCATCGAGGAATCTGGCCCGGACCACGCAAAACAATTTGAAGCCCAAGTTGTGCTGGCCGAAAAGCGATACGGGCACGGTACTGGCAGCAATAAAAAAGAAGCTGAACAAGAAGCGGCCGCAAGCGCATACGCTGAATTAAGCGCCGAGCGTGAAATCGAAAAGCGACGCACGAGCGAGTAAATATGCCCGAGTTGCCAGAAGTTGAAGTAGTTCGCCGTGGCGTTGATAAGTGGGTAAGTGGCCGAACCATAGAGACCACAAAAGTTTTCCACTCACGCGCAGTTCGCAATCACATTGCCGGCCCGAAAGATTTTGCTAACCGTCTCAAGGGTCGAACGGTTACTTCAGTAAATCGGCGTGGCAAATTTATGTGGTTGAACCTGGATGATGATCACGCTCTAGTAACGCACTTAGGAATGAGCGGCCAAGTTTTAGTTCAGCCCATTGATGCTGACCCGGAAAAGCATTTGCGAGTTCGCTGCACATTCACAGACGGTGGGCGAGCCATGCACTTTGTGGATCAACGCACTTTCGGTGGAATGGCAATTGAGGAATTAGTAGAAGTCGACCATAGCCAACAAGTTCCCGAGTCCGTATTGCACATTGCTCGAGATCCACTGGACCAGTTCTTTGAACCCGATTCCTTTATTACTGGAATCCGCAAAAAGAACACGCAAGTTAAGCGCGCGATCCTGGATCAAACTTTGATTAGTGGCATTGGAAACATCTATGCGGATGAAGCGTTGTGGCGCTCCAAAATTCATTGGGCAACTCCAACCCAACGACTTACGCGCGGCCAAGCCCAAACATTGTTAACTAATGCCACGGAAGTTATGACAGAAGCTTTAGGACAAGGCGGTACATCATTTGATTCACTGTATGTAAATGTCAATGGTGAAAGCGGTTACTTTTCCCGAGAACTAAATGCTTATGGCCGCGAAGATGACCCGTGCGATCGATGCGGAAGCATTATTGTGCGGGAAGCATTTGCAAATCGCTCGTCGTTTCGTTGCCCACGTTGTCAGCGCAAACCTCGGACTTTCTAAAGCAGTCCTGACAAGATAGTGCTGAAAGGAGTGGAGCCATGACTTACATGCCGGTAGACGGAAAACCAGATCGGATGCATGTTGGCGCGCGCGCACTGGATTTAACAAACTGGATTGAAATTAATTCTGATTACGAAAAAGATTTGGCGCAAAAGCGAGATCTACTATCTCAGAAACACGATGAAGTTTTTGTGTCTCTTCCACTAGGTGATGCAGGATCTCGTGAAGTTCTCGATTTACTAAGTGAGCATTTGCCTAGGATTTTTCCAGATCGCTGGCCTAACGAAGTTTCGATTGATTCGTCACTGCATCCGCTTGAAGCGGCTTCGTTACTAGTGCAAGAAGATCTTTGCGTAATGTCACAAGTTGGAAACGATTGGATTTTGTCGGCTGCCAGTTTGTGCTTTCCAAGTCGCTGGGATGTGCGCGACAAGATCGGTAAGAATTTGCTCGGCATTCATGGACCAGTACCGCACTACGAGGAAAAGATCGGCGCAGCCACTCAAAACATCTTCGACAAGCTAACTGTTGAGCGACCGGTATGGCGAGTGAACTGGACTGTTATGGATAGCGGGGAACTGCACCAGCCCACGGCCGTTCGCAGCCCTGATGCAATGGCGATCACCAGTTCAAATATTGAGCAAGAACTTTATTTCCGGCGCGAGCGCCAGACTTTGCGAAAACTTCCAAAATCTGGCGATATTCTTTTCACAATTCGCACTTATTCGGACACTTTTGCCCAAGTGGTCGAGCAGTTCCCAGACTTCCGCAGCCACATTGGACCAACCATTTCAGGCTCAACCCCGCAACTCATTGCCTACAAGGGCTGGGCCAAAATCCTCAATGAACTGCAATCCTGGTCAATGTCCTAGTTTCCCTGCCCAAATCCAATGTTTTCAAGGGCAAAAGATAGACTGAGCCCAAGTAATTCCACCGCCTGAGTCCTCTTCCCCAGACCAGCGAAAGAGAAAGATTCGCGTGTACCTCAAGAGTCTGACGATCCGCGGCTTCAAGTCGTTCGCATCTTCAACGACCCTGAATTTTGAGCAAGGAATCACTGCGGTCGTAGGACCAAACGGCTCCGGAAAATCCAATGTTGTCGATGCAATTGCTTGGGTTCTAGGCGAGCAAGGCGCAAAGAGTTTGCGCGGCGGAAAAATGGAAGATGTTATTTTCGCTGGCTCATCGGGCCGAGCACCATTAGGTCGAGCTGAAGTTCTGTTGACAATTGATAACAGCGATGGTGCGCTGCCAATTGATTACACCGAAGTAACTATTTCGCGAACCATGTTTAGAAATGGTGGTTCGGAATATGCAATCAATGGAACAACTTCACGCTTATTAGATATTCAAGAATTACTTAGCGACTCGGGTATCGGTCGCGAGATGCACGTAATTGTTGGCCAAGGTCAACTTCGTGACATTTTGCTTGCAACTCCAGAACAGCGTCGCGGTTATATCGAAGAAGCCGCTGGCGTTTTAAAGCATCGCAAGCGTAAAGAAAAAGCTCTTCGCAAACTTGATGCCATGGAAGTTAACCTCACTCGAGTTGAGGACTTAACTAACGAGCTTCGTCGCCAACTAAAACCACTAGGTCGACAAGCTGAAGTCGCTAGACGAGCAAACGTAATTCAATCTGATGTGCGCGATTCCCGACTGCGACTTCTCGCTGACGACTTGGCGCAAATGAAGAGTGCACTTGAGGCCGAAATTGCAGATGAAACGGCATTGCGGGAACGGCGAAGCGAAGTTGAAAGTGAACTAACTGCAGCTAAAGCCCGAGAAGCGATTCTGGATGCCGCCATTGTTGAATCTGCGCCACTTGTTGATCGCGCCCAGAATACTTTTTATGCACTAGGTGCCCAGCAAGAACGACTTCGTTCCACAATGGCACTTGCCAAAGAGCGCGTGCGCTTAGGTGAAACTGAAGAAGAAGACGTGCAGCGTGGTCGCGATCCCGAAGAA